>NZ_BAOX01000254.1:0-7170 GCF_000813105.1 Rhodococcus sp. BS-15
GCCGCCGCCGCGGGAATCGCCGACGCGCCCGTACCCGAACACACATCGAGAACCGCGTCGCCGGTGGCCAACCCGAGCGCGAAGGCGAGCGACTGCCCTGCCGGCCCCCAAACCTGCGGCGTCACCGCGTCGAACTCCCTGCTGGTGGCATTGAAGGTAGCGGCGAGCGAGGCTGCGGTCATGAACGAAAATCGTAGACCGTCAGGGCTGTGAAATGCAGAGCTGTGAAAAGCTGGACCGCATGACACTAACCCGCGCCGCCCTCGCCGGAATGGTCGACCACACGCTGCTCAAGCCCGAAGCCACCCAGGCCGACGTGGCCGCCCTCATCGAGGAAGGCCGCGAGCTCGGAGTGCTCGCCGTATGCGTATCGCCGTCGATGCTGCCGATTCGCGCCGAGGGAATGCTCACCGCCGTCGTCGCGGGATTCCCGTCGGGCAAGCATCATTCGTTGATCAAGGGATCCGAGGCGCGTCTCGCGGTGCAGCAAGGTGCCGACGAGGTCGACATGGTGATCGACGTCGGCGCGGCCATCGCGGGAGACTACAACGCGGTACTGGCCGACATCGTCACCGTCCGCGAAGGGATCGCCGGAAGCGCCGTCCTGAAGGTCATCATCGAATCGGCAGCACTGTCGGACGATGCGATCGTCGAGGTGTGCCGCGCAGCCGAGAAGGCCGGTGCCGACTTCGTCAAGACGTCCACCGGATTCCACCCGGCCGGCGGCGCGAGCGTCGAAGCAGTGCGATTGATGGCAGAGACGGTCGGCGGACGACTGGGCGTCAAGGCCAGTGGCGGCATCCGCACCACGGACGCCGCCCTGGCCATGATCGACGCGGGCGCAACACGATTGGGGTTGTCGGGAACGCGCGCGGTGTTGGACGGTTTGAACTAGAGCGACTTCCGCGCACGTGGGTTATGCGACCAGCGAGCAACCCTCGGGAGTCGGCTGATTCTGATTCTGCTGGGTCACCGGAATCGTGTACTGCCCGCCTTCGAGGGTGAGCTCGATGCCGGAGTCGGTGACGGTCAGCGACGTCGGAGCCATGTCCAGCGGGTAGGCCTGCAGGCTGTCGGTCAGCACGCCGACGACGGAGTCGACCAGATCGGTGGGAATGCCGAGACCCAGGATCGACGCGTCGACGGTCTGAAAGTCGACCCTGCCGTCCACGACCTGTGGCTGGACGGTGAGATTCGCCAGAGCCCCGACGGCGAATTCGAGGGTGCCCGCCGACGCATCCGAGGTGACGCCCGAGACGATCGCGCCGATGCCCTGGCTCTGCAGGGTGCGGGTGATGCCGTCGGTGGACCACGAGATGTCGGCACTCGAGCTGCCGATGGTGCCGCCCGAGTCGGCGGTCTGCGTCAGGTTCAGGTCACGTGCCTCGGCCTGCACGACCATGCCCTCGGCGGGGCCGAAGCGCGCGTCGTCGCTGTCGACGGTCACCGAGGAGACCTTCTTGTCCACCAGCGAGAGCAAGACCGGCTTGAGGCCGAGACCGACCTCGACCTGGCTGCCGAGCTCGGACTCGAGCTGACCGGCGAGGCAGGATTTGATCTGCTGACGGACGAACAACTCGCCACCGATGACGGCGACGAGGAGGACGACAACGACGGAGACTGCGATCAGCGGTGCGGTGCTGCGCCTGGCTGTGGATGACATTCCTGGCAGTCTTCCCGATGATTCTGAGCAAGCTCTGTGAAACTCGCCGAACCTGTGTTCTCGGGACCAAAATTTGTGACCTGTAACACATTGTGACGTACGCTTGCGTCATGAGTACGACAGGACCGAGCGTGCACGAACTGCACTCGTTGGCCACTCGTCAGGACGGCTATTTCACGGCCGAGCAGGCCGGTGAGCTCGGCTTCGATTCTGCGATGGTGCGCGTCAATCTGGCCACGAACACGTGGACTCGCGTCGAGCGCAACCTGTTCCGACTCGGCCAGTGGCCCCGCAGCGAACTCGAAGTGTTCGCCATGTGGTGCGCCTGGTTCGGCGGCGAGGCCGTGATCTCGCACCAGAGCGCCGCCGAGCTACACGGATTCGGGCACTTGCACCCGCAATTCGTGCACGTCTGCGCGTTCGGCGACCTACGACTGACCGACACCAGGCTCGCGGTTCATCGTCTGCGACTCGAACCACGGGACGTCGAATCGGCGGGCACGTTCAACCTCACCACCCCGGTGCGTACGGTGCTCGACCTCGCAGCAGGTGGCATCTCCCAGATCACCCTCGACGAGGTGGTGTGCGACGCCGTCGCGATCGGTCGCGTCGACCCGCACACGCTGTATTGCGAGGCGGGAAACAGTACGGACCGAGTGGCCGAACGCGTCGAACTGGCACTGTCCGCCTGCACGTAGCCACAGAATCGGGTGCATCCGACCGCGCTCAGCGCGGTCAGCTGCACCCGATTCACGTTGCCGGTGCGACCGTCGACCAGGGGACCGTGAGCACGTTGTCTCGCATCCGCCGGCGGGGGAGTGTGATCGGAATGCCCTGTTCGGCAAGCGCTTTCATGGCCGCGCGCCACCGAATTCGAGGCCCGAACGGTGCCAGTGGTGCCGACACCGACCACGCTCTGTCGGCCCGTCGAAGCAGATCGTGCACGCGCTCACCCTCGATGTTGCGGTGTATCAACACCTTCGGTAGCCGCTCCGCGATGTCCGACGGCATCTCGACGTCGAACGGATCCCATGCCAGCGTCAGTGAACGCGGCCCATCGGCGTCGAGCAACACCCAGGCGCAGCGTCGACCGAGCTCGTCGCAGGTACCGTCCATCAACAGGCCACCGGGTGCCAGGCCCGACAGAATGCGGTGCCAGGCAGCAGGTACTGCATCCTCGGGATACTGCCGCAGTACGTTGAACGCCCGCACCAGGTTGGGGCGCAAGCCCGCGAGTTCGAAACCGCCGCGGGCGAACTCCACGCCGTCACTGCCCGGGACGACGCGAGCGGGGTCGATCTCGAGACCGGTGACTCGGAGATCGGGCCGGACGGTGCGCAGTCGACCGGCCAGCTCGAGCGTGGTGTTCGGCATCGCCCCGTACCCGAGGTCTACGACGAGGGGATTCGGCGAGCCCTGCAGAACACGTCGAACATCGGGGTTGTGCATCAGCCACCGGTCGCTGCGACGCAACCGATTGATGCCGGTGGTGCCGCGAGTGATGACGCCTTCAGGGGCAGGAGTGGAGCCTGCGGAACGACCCAGATGGGGAGTGGAGCCTGCGGAACGACCCCTGTTCGGCTTGTTCAGCTCAGGCGTTCTTTTCGAGCCAGTCGGCGGTCACTTCGCCCTCGCCGCGCCACAGGTCGATGAGGTTGACGAGCATGAGCTGCTCGAGCTTGCCGCCGATGAACGGCAGGAAGACCTTGGCCTCGGAGGAGGTGCGCAGCGTCGAACCGCCGTTGGTGGGGAACAGCGAAGTGGTGCCCTTGAGCGAGCCGGGTCCGGCCGGGATCGACGCGTCGTAGTGGCCCGCGGTAACTTCCTCGAACGCGTCGAAGTGCACGTTGCGGGTGATGACCATGTCTTTCTTCATCACCGTCTGCGCGATGTCGGGCAGTTCGGTGCGCGGGATGACGTGGTGCATCACGATGTCGATTCCGGCGTCGGACACCTCGAAGCTCTTCAGCTCGTTCTCCGAGTACTTACGCATCTCCTCGATGCGCGCATCCCAGTGATCGCGACTGGAGAGCGCTGCATAGACCTGCTGCGTCGAGTGGGTGAACCGGGCGGAGTAGTTCATTCGGCGAGCCATAGTGCGCCAGGCTAGCTGTTCGCCTGCGCGGCGATCCAGTTACCGGTGAAGTCCTGTTCGTTGTCGATGAGCGAGAGCACCTGCTCGCTGATCATCGCTTCGATCTTGCCGCCGAAGATGGGGACCTTGACCTCGGTGGTGCCGGCCAACGCGATGGTGGTCGTCTCGCCCGTGGCGTCGAGTGTGGTGGTGCCGGTGATGCGCGCGGGTGCGCCCTCGACGGTCGCGCCGAAGGTGCCGTCGGCGTGGGTGCCGTCGAACGGTCCCCAGCTCTCGGTGCGTTCGATGATGAGGTCGCCCTTCTTGAAGGCGGTCACCGCGGACGGCAACTCCTCTTCGGGGACGGCCTGGGTCATGACGACGTCGATGGTTCCGTTGCCGACGGTGACGCTCTTCAGGCTGGCACCCGGTCCGCCGATCTGCTCGATGCGGTCCTTCCAGTACTGCTCGGACGTCAGTGCGGCGTGGACCTTGTCGGCGGAGGCGGGCACAGTCGAGCTGTGCTCAATGGGGCGAGGCATCCCCGCAGGTTACCGGGTGACTGAAGACGCCGGTGCGCGACCGGTAGCGTCATAGTCCGTGCCTACTGCAATTTCGGAGCTCACCACCATCCGGGTGGGCGGCCCGGCCCGTGAATTCACTGTTGCCTCGAACGCTGACGAGTTGGTCTCCCTCGTGCGCGACGCGGATCGCGCGGGAACCGATGTGCTGGTCATCGGCGGCGGATCCAACCTGGTCGTCGGCGACGACGGGTTCGACGGCCGGGTGGTTCGGGTGACCGGATCGCGGCTGGATATCGACGGCGAGATCGTGACGGTCGATGCTGGCATCGAGTGGGATGCCGTCGTGCAGGCGACGATCGATGCAGGACTGTCCGGCATGGAAGCGCTCTCGGGCATACCTGGAACCACCGGCGCGACGCCGATCCAGAACGTCGGCGCGTACGGCGCGTCGACGTCTGAGCTGTTGCACAGCCTCACCGTCTACGACCGCGAGAGCGAGCAGACGGCGGTGTGGACGCCGGAGCAGTGCGGTTTCGGAACGCACCGGTCGTCGGTGTTCAAGCGATCCTCGCGGTACGTGATTCTGGACGTGACGTTCGCGCTGAAGAAGACGACCGAGTCGCTTCCGGTTGCTACGCGGCGTTGTCGGAGCGTCTCGACGTGCAGATCGGCGACGTCGTACCGGTGTCGGACGTGCGCGCGGCCGTGCTGGCGCTGCGCGGCGAACGCGGCATGGTGCTCGACGGAGAAGATCACGACACGTGGAGCGTCGGATCGTTCTTCCTCAACCCGGTACTGCCCGAGGTGCCCGAGGCCGCTGCGCACGCGCCCAGCTTCCCCCGACCCCGCGGGAACGAAGATTCCGGCCGCCTGGCTGATCCAGAACGCGGGCTTCCCGCGCGGCTACGGCACCGAATTCGGCCGCGGCACCGCAGCGCTGTCGTCCAAACACGTACTTGCCGTCACCAACAGGGGTGGGGCAACCGCGTCGGACATCATGGCGCTGGCCGCGCACGTCCGCGACGGGGTGCAGGAGAAGTTCGGCGTCACGCTCACGCCCGAATGTGACCTCGTCAACTGCGCGCTGGGTTAGGGCCGGTCGAAACGGCGCATACGATGGAGCTTTGTTCGTCGGGCTCGTAGGAGGTAAATCAGTGCAGGTCACCAGCGTGGGACATGCGGGATTCCATATTCGGACCGAGGCAGGAAGCATCCTGTGCGATCCGTGGGTGAACCCGTCGTTCTACGCGTCGTGGTTCCCGTTCCCCGACAACTCCGGCCTCGACTGGGACGCCCTCGGTGATTGCGACTACCTCTACGTCTCGCATCTGCACAAGGACCACTTCGACCCGAAGAACCTGGCCGAGCACGTCAACAAGGACGCCACGGTTCTGCTGCCGGACTACCCGGTGCTCGATCTCAAGCACGAGCTCGAGAAGCTCGGCTTCCACAAGTTCTACGAGACGACGGACTCGGTCAAGCACACGATCTCCGGTCCCAAGGGCGATCTCGACATCATGATCATCGCGCTGCGCGCGCCAGCCGACGGTCCCATCGGTGACTCGGGTCTGGTGGTCTCCGACGGCAAGACCGTCGCGTTCAACATGAACGACGCGAGGCCGGTGGACCTGGACGTGATGACCGAGAATTTCGGTCCCGTGGACGTGCACATGCTGCAGTACTCGGGTGCGATCTGGTACCCGATGGTCTACGACATGGTCTCGCGCGCGAAGAAGAACTTCGGTATCCAGAAGCGTCAGCGTCAGATGGATCGCGCGCGCCAGTACATCGAGCAGGTCGGCTCGACGTGGGTCGTCCCGTCGGCAGGCCCGCCGTGTTTCCTGGACGACGATCTGCGCTCACTCAACGACGTCTACGGCGACCCGGCCAACGTGTTCCCCGACCAGATGGTGTTTCTCGAGCAGATGCGACTGCACGGGCACGACAAGGGCCTGCTGATGATGCCGGGCACCGCCGCGACATTCGACGGTTCCGAGCTGATCTCCCACGAGCACCCGATTCCGACGGCCGAGGCCGAGGCCATCTTCACCACCGGCAAAGCCGACTACATCGAGGCCTACGCCCAGCGTCAGGCATCGGTCATCGCCGCCGAGAAGGCAGCCTGGGCTCCCGCCGAGGGCGAGCCACTGCTCGAACCGATGCGAGGCCTGTTCGAGCCGATCATGGCGCAGACGGATCTGATCTGCGACGGCATCGGCTACCCCGTCGGAATCACGATGGGCGACGAAACCGTTGTGCTCGACTTTCCGAAACGGATCGTGCGCGAACCGATCTCGAACGAGAAGTTCCGCTACAGCTTCACCATCCCGCCGGAGCTCGTGCGCACCGCGATACGTGACCAGGAGCCGGACTGGGTCAACTCGATCTTCCTGTCCACCCGCTTCCGTGCCCGACGCGTCGGTGGCTACAACGAATTCCTCTACACGTTCTTCAAGTGCCTCACCGACGAGCGCATCGCGTACGCCGACGGCTGGTTCTCCGAGGCGCACGACGACACCGCCACGATCACGATGGGCGGCTACGAAATCCAACGCCGCTGCCCACACCTGAAAGCGGACCTGACGAAGTTCGGCATCGTCGAAGGAAACAAGCTCACCTGCAATCTGCACGGATGGGACTGGAGCCTCGATTCCGGCCGCTGCCTCACCTCCAAAGGCCACGAACTTCGTACGCGCAAACTCTGAGTCACTCCGCAGGCTCCACTCCTGTAGCTGTGAGTCTGCCCCCAAAAATCGGGGTAGTTCGCAGACGCAGGTACGTTGGACAACGTGCATGAGCAGGTAGAACAGACAAAACGGACGCGTACGGTGTGGTTGATCGCCGTGCTCGTCGCCTTGGTGGCACTCGTGGCAGGCTGCACCGTCGGATCGGGGCGCGGGCGGCTCGGG
>NZ_BAOX01000253.1:0-7280 GCF_000813105.1 Rhodococcus sp. BS-15
CTCACGCTGCCACTGGGTCTGGTGATTTTCGCGGCGAGTCCGACGGCCGTGTTCGTACTCGGTGCTCTGGTTCCCGCAGCAGGCCTGATCGCGTGGCGCTGTTGCCGCCCACCCGGCCCGCCCCTCAGCCGCCCAGGATCGAGCGAGTTCGCCTCGACAAACGCCAATTTCTGGTGCCGTGCCTCGTCGTGGCCTCGGTGTCCGCGGCGTACGGGGGAATCACCAGTCTGTTGCCGATCGCCGAATCGAATCGAGCCGCGATGATCGGACTCGCACTGGCCGTCGTCAGTGCCTCGATGCTCGTCGGGCGTTACGCCGCGGGGTCGGTGGCAGACCGAATCGGAATCGGACGCTCGGTGTTTCCGGCGCTGGTGTCGGCGGCGATCGGTATCGCTCTGTTCGCGATCGCTGCGCTCGGCGGCATGCCCGCGGCGCTGTTCTTCGTCGCAGCAGTCCTGTTCGGAATCGGGTATGGCGCATGCCAGAACGACAGTCTCGTGATGGCGTTCGACGCAGCCGGTCCCGCCCGCTACAGCAGCGCGAGCGCCGTCTGGAACATCAGCTTCGACGCGGGTACCGGGGCAGGCGCACTCGCCCTCGGTGTCCTGGCGACGAGTGTGGGTTACACCGCGGGATTCACCGCAGCCGCTGCCACGGTGGTCGTCGTCGCGGCGGTGGCGCTCGTCGCGAGACCACGCCCCGATAGACTTGCTGCATGACTTCTGTGGTGTTGCTCGATTACGGCTCGGGCAATCTGCACTCGGCGAAGCGGGCTCTGGCCCGGGTCGGTGCCGATGTGACCGTGACCTCGGACTTCGACGAGGCCTTGAATGCAGAAGCGCTGGTCGTTCCCGGTGTCGGTGCATTCGCCGCCTGCATGGAGGGCCTGCTGGCGGTGAAGGGCGAACGCATCATCGGGCGGCGTCTGGCCGGCGGACGCCCCGTGCTGGGCATCTGTGTCGGAATGCAGATCCTCTTCGACCGCGGGGTCGAGTTCGGTGTCGAAGCGGACGGGTGTGGGGAGTGGCCGGGAACGGTCGAGCGTTTGCAGGCCGAGGTGCTGCCTCACATGGGGTGGAACACCGTCGAGGCACCGGAGAAGAGTGTGCTGTTCGACGGCATCGATCCCGAGACCCGGTTCTACTTCGTCCACTCCTACGCCGCGCAGCAGTGGGAGCTCGAACCCAGCGACACCATCGCAGCCCCGTTGCTCACCTGGGCCGATCACGGCGGACGGTTCCTCGCGGCGGTAGAGAACGGCGCGCTCTCGGCCACCCAGTTCCACCCGGAGAAGTCCGGTGACGCCGGGGCCGCGCTGCTGGAGAACTGGGTCCGATCGGTGTGAGCGACCGCGAGTTCTCACTCGGGCGCTTGGCCTTTCGAGCCCTCGGTGCGGCGGTGGCCGTGCTCGCCCTCGCGACGGCACTGATCGCTGTGCTGCAGCCTGGCCCCGGGGTGGGTCTGGTCATCGCGTTGGCCGGTGTGGTCGGTGCGATCGTGGCCATGGGTGTGGTGTCCACCCGCATGACGCGCAAGGAACTCCGGTAGGACCACAGACGACCCGTTTTGAGTTCACAGCCGCTCGGCCCGTAGCATAACCGCACGTGAGCCTGGTCTTATTGCCTGCTGTCGATGTCGCAGGCGGCGAAGCTGTCCGTCTCGTTCAAGGAGAAGCAGGAAGCGAAACGAAGTACGGGTCGCCTCGCGACGCCGCACTCGCGTGGCAGAACGACGGTGCCGAGTGGGTCCATCTCGTGGATCTCGACGCTGCGTTCGGACGCGGCTCCAACCGCGAGCTGCTGGCGTCGGTCGTCGGTGAGCTCGACGTCAAGGTGGAGCTGTCGGGCGGAATTCGTGACGACGAGTCGCTGCGCGCAGCGTTGGCGACCGGTTGCGCGCGAGTCAATCTCGGCACCGCAGCCTCGAGGATCCGCAGTGGTGCTCCCGCGCGATCGGTGAGTTCGGCGATCGCGTCGCCGTCGGCCTCGACGTGTTGATCGTCGACGGAGCACCGCGGTTGCGCAGTCGCGGCTGGGTGAGCGACGGCGGCGATCTGTGGGAGGTTCTGGGGCGGCTCGAGCGCGACGGGTGCTCGCGCTACGTCGTCACCGACGTCACCAAGGACGGCACGTTGACCGGGCCCAACCTGGAACTGCTCGCCGACGTGTGCGCCAAGACCGACAAGCCGGTCATCGCATCGGGCGGCGTGTCCACGATTGCAGACCTGGAAGCGATCGCCGGACTGGTCGACCGCGGTGTGGAAGGTTCCATCGTCGGAAAAGCCCTGTACGCCGGACGTTTCACGCTCCCGGACGCCCTCGCTGCGGTGTCTCGGTAGCCCAGGAATGACCCTTCCCGAGGAACCGACCCGTCTGCTCGAGATCGCCGGTGGTTTGCTCGACGGCATCCACGATCGGTTCGTCGCCGGCGTCGGCGCACCGAGCGCAGTGCAGAAGGGCCCCGACGACTTCGCCACTGCAGTGGACCTGGAACTCGAGCGTCGGCTGAGTGCGGAATTGCACGAAGCCACCGGAATCGCCGTTCACGGTGAGGAGTTCGGGGGACCAGATCTGAACTCGGGACTCGTCTGGGTGCTGGACCCGATCGACGGCACCTTCAACTACTCGTCGGGGTTGCCCTCGGCCGGAACGTTGTTGGCGTTGCTCGACGATGGCGAGCCGGTCCTCGGGCTCACCTGGCTGCCGTTGGTGGATCAGCGTTTCGCCGCTGTGGCAGGCGGACCCCTGTTGCTCAACGGCGTCGCCCTCCCGGCACTGCAGCCGAAACCGTTGCGCGAATCCATGATCGGGTTCGGTGCGTTCAACGTCGCCAGCCGCGGTTCGCTGCCGGGTCGGTTCCGATTCCGCATTCTCGAAGAGTTGTCGATGCACTCCTCGCGACTGCGGATGCACGGTGCCACCGGAGTCGATCTGGCCTACACCGCCAGCGGAGTTCTCGGCGGCGCGGTGGTCTTCGGTCATCGTGCCTGGGACAATGCAGCCGGTGCGCTGCTGGTACGTGCGGCAGGCGGAATCGTCACCGATCTCGCGGGCAAACCCTGGACGGTCGACTCGGCGTCGGTCCTCGCAGCCGGGCCAGGAGTGCACGACGAACTGCTGAAGGTGATCACCGAACTCGGTGATCCCGTCGACTATCTGGAAGGACCGGTGCGATGAGCGTCGCGGTCAGAGTGATTCCGTGCCTGGACGTCGACGCCGGACGCGTCGTCAAGGGAGTCAACTTCGAAAACCTCCGCGACGCAGGCGATCCCGTGGAGCTCGCGGCCGCCTACGACGCGCAAGGGGCGGACGAACTGACCTTCCTCGACGTCACCGCGTCGACGTCGGACAGAGGCACGATGCTCGACGTCGTCAGCCGGACCGCCGAGCAGGTGTTCATCCCGCTCACCGTCGGCGGGGGAGTGCGCACCGTCGCGACGTGGATCGACTGTTGCGAGCCGGGGCGGACAAGGTCAGTGTCAACACCGCTGCGATCGCCCGACCGGAGTTGCTCCGCGAGCTCAGCGAACGGTTCGGCTCACAGTGCATCGTGCTGTCGGTCGACGCACGCACCGTCCCTCAGGGGCAGCAGGACACCCCGTCGGGCTGGGAGGTCACCACTCACGGCGGCAAACGTGGTACCGGCATCGACGCCGTCGAATGGGCGGTTCGTGGTGCAGAACTGGGCGTCGGGGAGATCCTGCTCAATTCGATGGACGCCGACGGAACGAAGGCCGGATTCGATCTGCCGATGATCGCCGCCGTTCGGTCCGCGGTGCACGTGCCGGTGATCGCCAGCGGCGGAGCGGGTGCGGTGGAACACTTTTCGCCGGCAGTGCACGCCGGAGCGGACGCGGTTCTTGCCGCGAGCGTCTTCCACTTCGGCGATCTCACCATCGGCCAGGTCAAGGACGCGATGCGCGCCGAGCACATCGTCGTTCGATAAAGAAGAGGATTTCCGATGACACTCGACCCGAGTCTGTCCGCGCGGCTCAAGCGCAACGAAGCCGGACTGTTCAGCGCCGTCGTGCAGGAACGGTCGACCGGTCAGGTGCTCATGGTCGCCTGGATGGACGACGAGGCGCTCTCTCGAACCCTCGAAACCCGCAAGGGCACTTACTATTCCAGGTCCAGGCAGCAGTACTGGGTCAAGGGTGAGACGTCGGGTCACACGCAGTACGTGCACGAGGTTCGGCTCGATTGCGACGGCGACACCGTGCTCCTCGTTGTCGATCAGACCGGCGCGGCGTGCCACACCGGCGCGCACACCTGCTTCGATGCCGACGTCCTGTTGGGCCCCGACACTCAGGCGTGACCGGTTCCCGCTGCTATTCCCTTGTCCAACTGCGCCAATAGAGTCGAGCTCAGGGTGGCGAGCTCGCCGACCTCGGAGTCGGACAGACCGTCGAAGATCAGCGCCTGCACGGTGGCGACGTGACCCGGTGCCGATCCGACGACCTTGTCCATTCCGGCGTCGGTCAGCACCGCGTAGGATCCCCGGCTGCCCGGGATGCTCTCGCGTCTGACCCACCCGGCTTTCTCCAGCTTGGTGACCACGTGTGACAGACGCGAGAGTGACGCGTTGGCGTACTCGGCCAGGTCCCGGAGCTGGATGCGGCGCTGCGGATTCTCACTGACCACCGCGAGGACGAAGTAATCGAAGTGAGTCAGCTGCGCGTCGCGTTGCAGCTGCGCGTCCAGAGCTGCAGGCAACCGAGTGACCAGAGCGACGAGTGATCGCCACGCCTGCTGTTGGCTCTCGGTGAGCCAGCGGGGATCCACCGAATCCACCGGTGTCGCCTCCTGCGGTGTGGCCGACTTATCCATCGCGGGGAACCTCTCGATCTCTGGGTCGTTGCTGCAGGCTCCACTGCCGTTTCGTGGTCGTTCCTGCAGGCTCCACTCCTGCCCAGATAGTTGTGGTCTGCACATGATGCCTCGAGGGTCCCCCCACCCGAGGCATCGCGTCGGACACTGCTCTACGTGCGATGTGCCCGCAGGTACTCCAGCGCCTTGTCCGCATGGGCCTCGAACCGTACTTCGCTCGAGAAGGTCTCGAGGACCTTCCGGTCGGTGCCGATGACGAATGTGGCGCGCTTGACCGGGGAGAGCTTGGCCAGCAGACCGCGCTTGACGCCGAAAGCGGTGGCGACGGTGCCGTCCTCGTCGGAGAGCAGCGGGTAGTCGAAGGACTTGGCGGCGGCGAACTCTGCCTGCTTTGCGACGGCATCGGCACTGATGCCGACGCGGGTTGCTCCGACCTCGGCGAACTCCGATGCCAGGTCCCGGAAGTGGCACGCCTCGGCGGTGCAACCCGGGGTGAACGCAGCAGGGTAGAAGAACAGCACTATCGGACCGTTCGCCAGCAAATCGGTCAGCGTTCGGGGCTCTCCGGTCTGGTCCGGCAGGGAAAAATCGGGAACGAGCTCGCCTGGTTTCATGCTCGGCAGGTTACCGCGAGCGCCGACGCTCGTGCCGAACCTGGGAGGATGGTGGCATGCACGGCGAGACGACCACCGATCCCAGCCCCACTCCCGACACCGAGAACTCGGACTCGACCACCTCGCGTGAGATGTTCCGGCATCTCGCCGCAGAGCACCGCGTGGTGCCCGTGACGCGAAAGGTGCTCGCCGACTCCGAGACTCCTCTCTCTGCGTACCGCAAGCTCGGTGCCGACCGACCCGGAACCTTCTTGCTCGAGTCCGCACAGAACGGCAGTTCGTGGTCGAGGTGGTCGTTCATCGGGGCAGGCGCTCCGGCGTCGCTCACGGTCATCGACGGTGAGGCCGCGTGGCGCGGCAACGTCCCAGCAGGGGTGCCGAGCGGCGGCGATCCTCTCGAAGTGCTGGCGCGGACCCTGGAGCTGTTGCACTCGGAGCGGCTGCCCGGTCTGCCCCCGTTGACCGGCGGCATGGTCGCTACCTCGGATACGACTCGGTGCGGCGCATCGAGAAACTGCCCGAGCACGCGCAGGACGACCTCGGTGTGCCGGAGCTGGTCATGCTGCTCGCGACCGATCTTGCGGCCGTCGACCATCACGAGGGCGCGATCACCCTGATCGCGAACGCGGTGAACTGGAACGGCACCGACGAGCACGTCGACGAGGCGTACGACGACGCCGTGCGGCGTCTGGACCGTATGTGCGCGGACCTGTCGAAGCCCGCCGACTCCACCGTGTCCACCGTGTCCAGGCCCGCGCCGCAGTTCCGCCGACAGCGCACGTCCGAGGGCTTCGGGGCCGACGTCGCTCGCCTGGTGGAAGAGATCGAAGCAGGTGAGGCGTTCCAGGTGGTGCTCTCACAGCGTTTCGAGATGGACACCGATGCGTCACCCCTCGACGTCTACCGGATGCTGCGAGCCTCCAATCCCAGCCCGTACATGTATCTGATGCACGTACCGGGGGAGAACGACGAGACGGCCTTCTCCATCGTCGGATCGAGCCCCGAGGCATTGGTGACGGTGGTCGACGGTCTCGCCACCACGCATCCCATCGCGGGCACGCGTTGGCGTGGCACGTCCGAGGAAGAGGACGTGCTGCTCGAGAAGGATCTGCTGGCCGACGAGAAGGAGAACGCCGAGCATCTTATGCTCGTCGATCTGGGCCGCAACGATCTCGGACGCGTCTGCGCTCCCGGCACCGTGCGAGTGAGCGACTACCGCCACATCGAGCGATACAGCCACGTCATGCATCTGGTGTCGACGGTCACCGGACGGTTGGCCGAGGGCAAACGCGCCCTCGACGCGGTCAAGGCCTGCTTCCCGGCAGGCACCCTGTCCGGGGCACCGAAGGTGCGCGCGATGGAACTGATCGACGAGCTGGAGCCGACGCGACGCGGCATCTACGGCGGCATCGTCGGCTACCTCGATTTCGCGGGGGACGCCGACACTGCCATCTCGATTCGCACCGCCCTGATCAAGGACGGCACCGCCTACGTTCAGGCCGGGGCAGGGGTCGTGGCCGACTCGGTTGCGGAATACGAGGACGACGAGGCGCGGAACAAGGCGATGGCGGTGCTGGGAGCCGTCGCCGCTGCGGAATCGCTCCGTGAGGTCGGCGGCCGATGACCGAGCGATCCGGTCGCCGCGGGTCGGCCGCTCTACCCGTCGCCCTTCTGGTCGTTGCTGCGGCGTGCCTGTGGGGCGCGTCGAGAATGACATGGGTTCGGTTGACGTCGTTCGACGGCCTCGGAGAGAGCCGTACCGACGAGCTTCTCGGTAGCACCTGGGCCGCTGCCACGACGCCGCTCGCGCTGGTGGCTCGTGGCGGCGATCGCCGCGGTA
>NZ_BAOX01000252.1:0-7311 GCF_000813105.1 Rhodococcus sp. BS-15
GCCATCCACAACATCCAGCGAGCACAGAACGTCGGATCGGTGCACCACATCGTCCCCGCCGCCGAACTGCGCCCGCAGCTGGTTTCCGCCGTCGAACGCGGAATGGCGCGAAGTCGGAATCGCGGTAGGTTCCCGGACCGTCCCACGCCGGACCGCAGACCACGACGAAAGAGGGAGCTTGTTCCGTGACGCTCAGAAACATCGACCTCGATCAGACAACGCTTCGCGATGCATATAGCCGGTTTCCTAGCGGCGTGGTTGCAATCGCCGCAGAGATCGACGGACGTCCCGTTGGAATGGCGGCCAGTAGTTTTGTTCCGGTGTCGATAGATCCACCACTGGTCGCAGTTTGCCTCCAGAAAAAATCGACAACATGGCCGAGGCTCGAGGTGGTGCCAAGCATTGCAGTGAGTGTCCTAGCCGAGTCGCACGACATCGCGGCTCGTCGACTCGCTGCCAAGACCGGAGATCGCTTTGCGGGACTTGATCTGATGGTCACCGCGGGTGGTGGGGTATTCGTGGGTGGCTCGGTGGTATGGCTGGAAACCACTTTTGAACAGAAGATTTCGGCTGGGGACCACCTCATCGTGCTATTGCGCATCCGGTCGTTGGAGGTTATGAGCGATCTCGAACCGATCGTTTTTCACGGCAGCAAGTTTCGCAGACTGCGGTTCTGATCTACCCTGCACGCGGAGGTGCACCATCTATGATGCGTGACACCGGGCACACATAGATTTGCTAGCTCGGGTGCCTCCGCAAGGGTGAAGGCGCGGTGAGGATTTACCGCTTGCGTCAAGTTCACTGTGCTACGTCTAGCGGACATTGGCTGAACCGTAAAACCGGATGTGCTCACAGAAATAGCGCGCCAGCCGGTGTAGGCGAAGCAGGCACGTTAGAGATCAGTGGGCGGCGTTGTATGCCTCGACGATGCTCTCCGGGATGCGTCCGCGACTACTGATCTCATACCCGTTGTCCGCCGCCCACTGCCGGATGGCCCGTGTCTGCTCCGGATCACGGCTCGTCGACGCCCCTGCCCTCGTTGTCGCAGGTGTAGACGCGGCCGCAGGGGAAGGCTTGCGCTTGCGGCCACCGACCCGTGTTGCGTAGCCGATATAGTAGTCGAGCTTTCGGTGAAATTCTGTGGCGTTCTTGGCTTTCAGATCGATCACATACTCGACGCCGTTCACTGCAAACTCGATTGTCTCGCCCGATTCATCGTCCATGACGGACTCATCGATATCGTCGACCATTTGAATCGTTACTTGTTTGGCCATAGCTGTAAAACCCTTTCATCGACAGGTCGCATGTGTTTACTTATTTACAACTAGCTTAACCCGTACCAATAGGCGCTTTCTCCATCGACACGGCGTCTTGAGTCTCGCGAACTCTGCACGCGATCCCCACCTCAATCCGAACTGCTCCCGTACGGCGCACTGGCCCGTGGAACAACCCTGCCGATCACCGGTGTCGGGTCGATCCTGGTCGTCGAAGTCAGCGGTCAGCCACCACGTCGCCCCTGTCGGGGTGATGTGGCCACGATTCATCCTTTAGGCAACGAAGACCCGCTTGACGCCGCAAGCATCTGCAGCAACGGCTTCAATCGGTCGTCAGTACCGAGTAGACGGTCATGACGTACCGCCGACTCGTGCGCGGTCGATCCTGGCACGGACGCACGCTGGAGTATTCGCAATCACCGACGGTCGCATGCCCGGTCTGGATCTGACGATCACCTCTCGGCCCGTTGCCTTCGGCGGCATCGAGGGAATTCGAGGCCGGTTGCGGTCGATCACCATCGACACCGCCGTCCACGGGCGAGGTAGCTCCCAGCGCCCCGGTCGGTTCACCCTCACCGCCCCGAGCTTCGGCGAGCAGGGCTTGCGGTGGTCGCCCGCTGCGAAGGCATCTCCGCCGGGACCGGGACGACCCGGCGGCTGGCAGCGGCGCAATGAGCGAACTCCACGAGAACTCGCCTATCACGTTCGACCCTTCCTACGCGCCGGATCGTCGATCCCCTCAGCGAGTTTTGGTCAACATTGCGCTTACCGTGGCAAGCTCGTCCGGAGGCAGCTCCTTCCTAGACGGGACACCGCTCAAGATCCGATCCGAAGGTCTCTAGCCAGTGGAGTGTTGTTGCAATCGATTTTGCTGGGCTCGGCGTCCAGAATCAGACGTACGGCCGCGTCAGCAGCTCGACCAAGTGCCCGCCCGAAGGGACTTCGTCGCTTTGAATCGGCCAGGCGAGGCCGAAAGAAGGACGGGTGGTTGGGTATCGTCCCAACCCCTATGGACACTTCGCAGAGCCTTCAGCTCGGCCGCACGGAAAGACCACAACATGAACCGCACCACCGCCCTTGCCGCCGCCTCTGTCCTGACGGCAGCGGTGTTTCTCGCCGCTTGCGGTAGCGACGATGACGCCAAGGTTGAAGCCAGCAGCACCACGCCTTCTTCTCCGAGTCAGGAAGCAGAGACCCCGGCCCAGCCGGTCTCCGAGTCGAAATCTGTCGTGCAGACAATTACCGCAGCTCTCGATAGCCTCGGCATCGAGCACACCGAGCCCGAGCGCACGGAGGTAGGACTGTCGGGGGCGCAGATGCGGTTCGATATGCAAGTGAACGGCTACAACGCGGGAATTAACATCTTCTCAAACAACGAGACGCTCGTTGTGTGGCAAGACACCAGCGATTCCTTCGGCGGCATTCACGTAGCTCTGCCCGATGCGAACGCCGTGCTGACATTGAACAGTTCCGAGGGGGTCGCTGACTCCGCGAAGATCGCCCCCATGATTGCCGACGCCGTCGGCGGCACCGCGCACGGGGTCTAGGCACGGCCCATCGAGCCGCGACAATCGCAGCGCTCTAGAGCACCTTCCCACGAGCGGTTCCGGGAACAGGGCCGGGTTCGTGCGCTGCGTAGGGGGAATGCCGTTCGCAGTGTCTTGAGAAGCGTCTGCCGCTTGGCTAGGTCACCGTGCGGGGCACGTCCTCGCCGGTCGCTCAACGCGGACAGTCACGTCCCAACCGTGATCGAACAGATGGTCATTCAGCTCTTCCAAGCTGTCCCGTGCGGATGGCAAGGTATATCCCGTCGGCCGCCCGATACCCCCTTCGTCCGAGAAGTGGGCTGCAGCCCAAGTCGAGCGAGACGCAAGCGGCGCCCGATGACCCCTGGAAGCCGAAATCGCCTGACGGGTCACGCTTTAAATGCGGAGCGGACCGTGGCAGCGGGGCGCCGGGAGCGGCGATCCGATGGACCGACCGCACCTAGCACTGGACGGCATGGACCGGCCCCGACAACTCGACCTCCGGGTTCTAGGAACGCCGCGACTCGGCCGAAGGCGCACTTCGCGACCTCGAAACCGAGGCTTTGAGTCATGAAGCGCTTCAGGCCAATCGAGACGTATCGCCGCTCAAATCCATGCTCAACCGGCAGCCCACCAAAAAGAACGGTGTCACCCGTCCGTCTGCGCCGGAACCGGATCGTCACCGCGACCACGGCCTGGACCGGTAGCACTGATCACGTGAGCGGCGGTCAGGGACGCAGCAC
This sequence comes from Rhodococcus sp. BS-15, assembly GCF_000813105.1. Classification (NCBI taxonomy): domain Bacteria; kingdom Bacillati; phylum Actinomycetota; class Actinomycetes; order Mycobacteriales; family Nocardiaceae; genus Rhodococcus; species Rhodococcus sp. BS-15. The sequence continues at coordinate 3,544 of NZ_BAOX01000252.1, forward strand.
CGCATCCCAGACGTCGGAGCTTCTCGGATCGACGGGCAGGTTGAACTCCGTCTCGAACCATTTCGTGAAGTTGTCGCTGTGATCAGGTGAGTTCATCCATTCAACGAAGGGATCGACCAGTTCGAGGGCTTTCCGGATCTGTGGGTGTTTCTGATTGACCGTGACCACGAGCGGGGGATCGACGTCGATCGACAGGTATCCGCGCTGCTCGGCGTCCTCGAACTCTGGGATCACGCCGTCGACATCGCGGAATCTGTCGGGCACCACCAACTCAAAGTGGGAAACATGGCAGCGGATTGCCGTGATCACGCAGCGAGGTATGCGATGTTCCTGGAAGTGCTTCGCTATCGCGTCGGCAAGATGCTTGAACTGCTCAATCTCGTCCTTTGGTAGAGCCGCCGCCGCGATCTGTTTCTGAGTCTTCGCTTCGTACAACTCGGCGTAGCGCTCTTCGAGCTCCGTGAACTTTTCGAGTAGATGGTTGTATCGTTCCGTCTTTTGGTCGAGTTCGCCTTCGATTTTGGCGACATGTTCTGCGGAGTACGTCTCGACCGTGCCCAACAACTCTTCGTACTTTGCGGCATTGACCAGCCAGCTGTCCCTTTGGAGGTTCCAATCTGCGGTGTTGGCGGTGAGGCCGAACGCTTTGATCACCCTGTCGTGCATCTCGTCGAGGTATTTACCGGCGGCGACGTCGTCGAGTTCCCCTATCAGCATCGCTTTCAGCGGTCCCGGCAAGTCCTCTCTGGGTAAACCAGGGGTAAGTACCGGAAGAAACGTTTGTTGTGCCCATGCAGCGCCCATTTCGGCCAGACATGTCGGCCGCGTGAGGTAGGTCGGGGAGACGATCGCGATGACCAGTGGCGACGCTGCTGCTTCTTTTCGCATTTCCGTAAACAGGTCGAGTCCGGATGCGATCCCTGTCCCGCGCTGTGAGCTGTAGAAGACCTGTTCACGAGGGAATCCGCAGCCGAGTCGGAGGATTTTTTCGACGAACTTGGTCACATATTCTTCATCGTTACCTGCGTGGCTGATGAACAGCTTTCCAGTCTTCTTGGCCATCGAACCATGCTAGTTGTCGCATAGGTGTCGTCACGGATTACCGCAATCTGGATGTGCCGCCGGGGGTGGCTGGGTATACGGTCCGAGCTACTCCGGGCTGTCTCTGCCTTCGTTTCGAGCAATTGCAGAACACGAACTACTGCCACCGTGGCCTGCGCGGCTGCATAGGCCTCGACGTGATCGATGCCCGTGTGGGTCACACGCTGCGCGAGATCCCACGTAGCTCTGACGAACTGTCGCAACGCCTTGTGCGAGCCTCCAGCGGCGTATCGCTCGAGGTACAGCCCTATCCATTCCTTTGCATCTGCCGCCTTGGGCGCGTCATCCCCGTCTGCGACCAAGTCAGGGTCTTGGATCACCGTCGCTGCGTCGATGAGGATCTCGCGGGCCCGCCGGCCTACGTCTTGGCGGTCGTCATCGGAACGTGCCTGCTCCAGCTCACGCGCCAGACCATCGACACGGTCTTGCAGACTTGCCCACGTCGGGTCGGCCGAGGCGAATGCGGTAACCAGACTGCCCGATTCCTGAATGCTCGCCAGCGTGGCCGCGGTGTCCGCTACGAGGGCGTTGACGAACTCAGTGCGGTGAACCCATTTGGGCAGATCGCCTTTCCTCCAGCGTCCGCCCCATTCTCCAAGCGTGCTGTATCGGATGGGGTTTGGCACCGCCAATTGCCGCAGCAGTCTGTTCAGCTGTTGGTGGCCTTTTTGGTACTCACTGTCGGCCTTTGCTGCCTTCGTGGATCCAATCATCGTATCGCTCGTCGAAGCCGAAACTAGACGAGCAGCTTGCAGGTCCAGCTTCTCAGCGGCTTGTCGAGCGATGTGCTGCCTCGATCGGGGGTTCTTATCGGTCATCAAACCAGGATGCCGGTAGACCCGACGTCGTCTGCGGTCGCGTGGCGATTCAACGCTGAGGGGCGCTGGGGCTACACCCCGTAGGTGAGATGCACCGCTGTCGTCTACCGCCTCGATTCGTGCACGCTTACGTCGACGAAACCAAAGGCAGAGGTCTCGTCGTCGTGGCCGCGATCGCCCATGTCCGCGACCTCCAGCCCTCACGCAAGGCACTCGTGGCGTTGCGACTGCGAGGACAGGAGCGCATCCACTTCAAGTCCGAAAGCGACTCGCGTTGACGAGCTACCGCCGACGCCATCGTCGCTCTGCCCATCCGCATTCACGTCTACGACGCAGCGGCTCTACACGATCGAGAAGGACGCACCCAAGCACTACAGATGCTCGTGGCCGACCTCGCAGGCATGTCGGCCACCCGCCTGGTCATCGGACAAGACGGCTCCCCAATCAGAGCAGACCGACATACGCTGTTCGCTGCGACTTCTAAGCAACAGATCCAGGATCGCTTGGCCTAGAGCACCTCCGCGCCAAACAAGAGCCCATGCTGTGGGTGCCGGACATGATGGCATGGTGCCTGGCCAAAGGCGGACATTGGAAGACGCGATTCGAGCCGATCATCACCGCCTACAACTCGTTGAAGTAACCGAGTGAACTTCCCTCCAACCCGTAGTCGCGTTTTGGGTTCCGCACTGAAACCCGTGGAGTTCCCAAATGGGAACCCGAAACGTATGATTGAGAAATGGAGTCCACACTCGATCCAAACACCGTGCTTATGGCCGGATCCGCCAAAACCATCTCCGACGTACACGTAGCCACGTTCGAGAAACTCGTGGAAATGCTGGTGCTCAACCCCACCGTCAAGCAATTGCTTGCAGCCGGCTACACGCACGCGCAAGTGGCGCGAACCGTGCACATCAGAAAACAGCAGGTCGGACTCCATGCCCGCACGACATTTGATCCGGTCACCCACGCGAAAGAGTTGCATTCGATCGACGTATGGGCGCTCGCCCTCTCACTGTGGGGGGACTCCGAACAACGGCTGCAGCTTGCGATCGACACCGCGTTCGAGTGGGATGCCACGCGGCTGGCCGACATCGCGCTGCCCGAACAGAATCTTAAGCAATACCGTATCGGTTCTGTAGCCGATGAACTCGACACGTACGGCTGCGCATTCGCCCGCTGCGAGGCAGCGCGGCCGTATACGCCGCGCCAGGAGGACTCGAACGCGGCACGAATCGGTGCGTTACGCGCCAGAGCAGCCGGAGCGAGCGAACTCGACCTGAGCGACCGCGAGGACGAAATACTCGAGCTTCTATGCACCCCCGTGGTCCCGGAAGTCCCCGACTTCCTGTTCCGAAACCGGCATCTGCGATGCACCAACACTTCGTCGAACAGTCAGCCATGGGCGGTCAAGTACGAACAGCGTCACGTACGCGAGCACACCGAAATGGAACGGTACGGCCAGCTACTGCCCACGCTGCCTGACAACTCCAATGACCCGCGCGTGCTCGCCCGCGACCTCGTGCTGTTAAACCTCGGCGATGCACGAGTGGTGTCCCTGCCCTCATCGGACACTGTCCCGCTCGCGAGCCGCAGTCGGGTGCTCGAGCGGTTTGCGGGTGTGCTCGGCGTTCGCTTGGATGAGTCGCAAACCTATGCCGAAGGCAGGACAGTCTCCGAGGTCGAGTCCGAGATTCTGGGTGCGTTGGACGAGTATCTGAGTGCTGAACTCGCTGCGCGTTCTAGCACGTCACAAACGCTGTAGATACGCAAGACCCGGCTCGCCAACCGTCCGGAAGGCTGTCGGTTCACTTCGACGAGGCTAGTGCCTCGGATAGTGCCCCATGGGGTG
>NZ_BAOX01000251.1:0-7328 GCF_000813105.1 Rhodococcus sp. BS-15
ACCGACCCGATCGGGGTCGCCCCCGCGCTCGGCGAAGAACGTGTCCATCGTGGCGCGGTCGTAGCCGGACTCGTAGCCGAACTGCTCGGTGGCATCGGCACGGAAGTACACATCCGGGTATTCGGCGTCGTCGACCACGTACGCCGCACCGGCCGCGACCAGCTTCTCCACCAGTTCGACGACCTCGTCGACGGACTCGACGGCGCCGATGTAGTCGCGCGGAGGGACCACCCGGAGCGCTTCCATGTCTGCGCGGAAGAGCTCGATCTCACGAGCTCCCAGATCGCGCCAGTCCTCGCCGTCGCGGTCGGCGCGCTCGAACAGTGGATCGTCGACATCGGTGACGTTCTGCACGTAGTGCACGTCCGTGCCCGCGTCCAGCCACAGCCGGTAGATCAGGTCGAACGTAAGGTACGTCGCCGCGTGCCCCAGGTGGGTGGCGTCGTACGGGGTGATTCCGCAGACGTACATCCGAGCCGTCGAACCGGGGGTGACGGGACGGACCTGGCGGTCTGCGGTGTCGAACAATCGAAGCGCTGGACCCTGTCCTGGGATTGTCGGGATCTCCGGGCTCGACCAAGAATGCATGCAGCCGAGCCTATCCGAGCCCGATCAGAAGGCGGGCCAGGGTATGGGTCTGCTCGAGCGAGGTTCCGGCATGACGGGACGGGCGATCAGCTCCTGAGCCCGGTCGAGAACCGCGACCGTTTCGGTCAGGGTGATCTTGTCGACCAGGCGCGGAGCGGTGACCGCGTCGAACGTCTCGACGAACCGCACCACGTCGGTCATCAACGCATCGTCGACCGCCTGGCCTGCCCACCCCCACAGCACCGTGCGCAACTTGTTCTCGGAGTGCAGGCAGATACCGTGATCCACTCCGTACACATATCCGTCGAGACCTTCGAGCGCGTGCCCGCCCTTGCGATCGGCATTGTTGAGGATCACATCGAGAACCGCCATCCGCTGCAGCCGCGGATCGTCGGCGTGGATCAGCGCGATCTCCTCGCCCTCGCCGTCGTACGCCTGCAGGACCGGAATCCATCCCGCCGGCACGAGATCGGGACGACAGATATCGACGAGGTCGACGCGCCCTTCGGCGTGATCATCGGGCGTGTCGATCCACTTCTGCACCATGCCGGGACCGAACGGTCCGTCGCGCAGCACCGTCGGCGGAATGACGCCCCAACCGAGTGCCTCGGAGATTTCGTACGACGCCACCTCGCGGCCCGCGAGAGTGCCGTCCGGAAAGTCCCAGAGCGGCACTTCCCCGCGAACGGGTTTGTACACGCACCGCACGGCCGTCTCGCCCTCGCCCGCCTCGCACACCAGCGTGGCGTTGCTGGCCGACACCACCCGACCGACGACGGTCAGGTCGCCGGTCTCCATGGTTTCGCGGCCCTCGAACGGCGGCAGTTCGACGGTCAAGACTCGTCGACCTCGGTCACCGGTCCGAACGTCGCACCGCGGCGGTAGCCATTGGTCCTGATGCAGACGTGTCCCTCGGGAGCCAATGGCTGTCCGCACAGCGGGCACGGCGCGCGGCCCGCTGCGATGACGCGCTCGGACCGCACCGCGAATTCGCGGGCCTGCACCGGAGTGAGGAACACACGAACGGCATCGGGGCCCTCGTCGGTGTCGTCGAGAACGACCGATTCGTCCACCTCGACCTCGCTGACGGCGAGAAGTTCCACCACGACGGCGTTGGCATCGGCATCCCAGCCGAGCCCCATCGTTCCGACGCGGAACTCGGTGTCGATCGGAGTCAGCAACGGACTGGTGTCGACCGGATCGGTCTCCTCGGCCGGAACGTCGGCTCCGAAGCGGCGGTGCACTTCTTCGAGTAGCAGCCCCATCCTGTCGGCGAGTACCTGGACCTGCTGCTTCTCCAAAGCGACCGACACCACGCGGGCGTCGTGCACCGCCTGCAGGAAGAACGTTCGGTCGCCCGGTTCCCCAACGGTCCCGGCAACGAAACGATCAGGGGTGCGAAAAACGTGTATGGCGCGCGGCATTGCACCTCCTAACGACTCGAACAGCTCCGCGAAGCAATTCTCGGAACTTTCATTATCGGCCACAGATCGAACATGGACGGTATTGCTTGCCCTCCAGCCTGCCACTGATCGGGGTGTCAGCGCCGAATCGACGCTCTAGCGGCCTGCCCCACCACCGACGACCGCGTCGGAAGAGTCCGCGTTGCCCGATTCCGACGTGCTGGGCTCCTCGGCCTTCGGTACGAACGCACTCAGATCGGACCCGGTGTCGTTGGTCCGCAGCACGAAAGGACGCGTCGAGGTGTAGCGAACGACGCTGATCGATGCCGGGTCGGCAACGATGCGCTGGAAGGAATCGAGGTGGGCACCCATCGCGTCCGAGAGCACCGACTTGATCACGTCACCGTGCGAGCACGCCACCCACAACACGTCGCGACCGTGCTGCGCGGCCAACCGGGCGTCGTGCTCGCGCACCGCCTGCACCGCGCGTTGCTGCACCGTCGCCAAGCCCTCGCCCTCCGGGAACACCGCAGCCGACGGATGCTGCTGGACCACCTTCCACAGCGGCTCGGCCAGCAACTCTTTGATCGCCCGGCCGGTCCACTGCCCGTAGTCGACCTCCACCAACCGATCCTCGACCACCGGCGAGAGCCCGAGCTTGGCAGCCAACGGCTCGACCGTCTGCTCGCACCGCAGCAACGGCGAGCGAACGATCTCCGCGACCGGCAGATCACCGAGACGATCCGCGACCGCCTGCGCCTGCTCACGCCCGCGATCGTCGAGCTCGACGCCGGCGCTTCGACCCGCGAGCGTGCCTGCGGTATTCGACGTCGAGCGGCCGTGCCGAAGCAAGATGACTGTCATTGCATCGAGCCTAGTGAGGGTGTACCTACGTTGCAGATACGACCCCGCCGGCCAGCAGACCGAGCACCACGACACCCAGCACGATGCGGTATCCCACGAACCAGTACAGCGAGTGGTTCGCGACGAACTTCAGCAGCCAGGCGATCGAGGCGTAGCCGAGCCCGAAGGCGATGATCGTGGCCACCAGCAGCTGCGGGCCCGACGCGGCCAGTCCCGAGCCGACCGGCTCGAAGGCGTCGGGCAGCGAGAAGAGACCGGAGGCGGTGACCGCTGGAATGGCGAGCAGGAACGAGAATCGCACTGCTGCCTCGCGTTCGAGCCCGAGGAACAGGCCGGCGCTGGTCGTCGCCCCGGAACGGGACACGCCGGGGATCAGGGCGAGACACTGCGCCAGACCCATCACGATGCCGTCGCGGGTGGTCAACTTCTCGATCGGACGTTCCTTCCGACCCACCTTCTCCGCGATCGCGATGACGACGGCGAACGCGATCAACATGAACGCGATGAGGTACAGGTTTCGGGCACCGGTTCGGATCTGGTCCTTGAACAGCAGGCCGAGAACGCCGATGGGAATGGTGGCGATGATCACGTACCACCCCATGCGGTAGTCGAGTCCGCGCTCGTCCTTCTGCTCGAGGCCGACGAACCAGGCCTTGACGATTCTGACGATGTCTCGCCAGAAGAACAGCAGCACAGCGGCTTCGGTGCCGAGCTGGGTCACCGCAGTGAAGGAGGCACCGGCGTCCTCGTTCCAGAACACACTGGAGACGATGCGCAGGTGCCCGGACGAGGAGATCGGCAGGAATTCGGTCAGGCCCTGCACCGCGCCGAGGATGATCGCCTGCAGCCAGGTCATGTCGATCATGCGGCGCCACCCTCCCAGATCGGTGTCGATGGACGGTTCACTATCGATGCGCGGCCGCCGGCCTGCCCCCTGAATTCGCGATTCACGGGCACGACCGTACCCGGCGCGGCACGTACGCACCGAGCGGCGCGGCGCACTACTGTGCACTGGCGGCAGTGCAGTTCGACACCGACGATCACACGTAAAAGGACATTCGGCACATATGAAGCAGAGATCGGTCGGCACCAGCGGACTTCGAGTCTCCAGGCTCGGCCTCGGCACCCTCGGATGGGGTAGCGGAACCGACGGTGACGACGCCGCAGCGCAGTTGTCGGCGTTCGCCGAGGCCGGCGGCACGCTCGTAGACACGTCTCCGGCGTACGGGGACGGACGCGCGCAACGAGTGCTCGCCGAGTTGCTCGACGACGTGGTCCCGCGGCACGAATTGGTGATCAGCAGCGCAGCGGGGCTGAGTTCGCGCTACGGCCGCTATCACGTGGACTGCTCGAGGCGTGGACTGCTCGGCCAACTCGACGCCACGCTGCGCGAACTGGGAACCGACTACCTCGACCTGTGGCAGGTGGCGACGTGGGACCCGATGACTCCGGTCGACGAGGTCGCCGCCACGCTCGACTACGCCGTGACCAGCGGACGGGTCCGCTACACCGGAGCCCGCGGATACCTCGGCTGGCAACTGGCGACGGCGGCAGGCGCAGCCGGTACCGGACACATCGTGGCCACTCAGGCCGAGTACTCCCTGCTCGCACGCGGCATCGAGGACGAGCTGATCCCCGCCGCAGACCACCACGCATCGGTGTCCTCGCCGCGATTCCCCTCGCGGGCGGCGTGCTGACAGGGAAGTATCGAAACGGAATCCCGGCCGACTCCCGCGGTGCCGACGAGGTGCACGCGGAGTCCGTGCTGACGTACCTGACCGATTCTGCGGTCAGCATCGTCGACGCTGCGGTCACCGCAGCCGACGGGCTGGCCACCTCGCCCCTGGTCGTCGCACTCGCATGGGCTCGGGACCGACCCGGAGTGAGCAGCGCCATCGTGGGAGCGCGGGACCTCGCTCAACTGATGGGCGCACTGATGGCCGAGGAACTCGAGCTGCCGCCCGCGATCGCGTCGGCCCTGGACGACGTCAGCGCCTGACCACCCGCAAACATCGGACAGGCTAACCTTCCGTTGTGACCGTCAATCGTCTCGCCGCCGTGCTCCTCGTCGCCGGACTCCTGGTCGCCTGCTCGGCGAACACCCCGGGCGTAGGACCCTCGGACTCCGTCGGCCCCCGCACCGCCGTCGTCGACGATCCGAATCCGGAACCCGTGACCGACGATCCGGCCGCGGTACTGCCCGTGACAGTGACCGGATTCGACGGCGTCGCCGTCACGGTGACGGACAACAGCCGCATCGTCGCTGCCGACCAGTACGGCACGCTGGCCGAGACCGTCTTCGCGCTCGGACTCGGCGACAACCTCGTCGGGCGTGACACCTCTGCTGCATTTCCCGCGGCCGAGAACGTGCCCGATGTCACCCCGACCGGCCATTCTCTGAGCGCCGAAGGAATTCTGGCGCTGTCGCCGACCGTCGTCCTGACCGATACCAGCATCGGTCCACGCGCTGTGCAGGATCAGATCCGAGCCGCGGGCATTCCCGTCGTGTACTTCGATCCCACCCGCACTCTGGCCGGCGTCGCCACCCAGATCGAGGCCGTGGCGGCCGCCCTGGGTGTGCCCGAGGCCGGTACTGCCCTCGCCGAACGAACGAACACCGAGATATCGGCAGCAGCGAACGACACACCCGAATCCACCGAACCGCTGAAGATCGCGTTTCTGTACATGCGCGGGTCCGCGATCAAGATGCTCGCCGGGCCCGGTTCGGGAGCGGATGCACTGATCGAAGCTCTCGGTGCCACGGACGCCGGTGTCGAATCGGGTCTGACCGAGCAATTCGTGCCGGTCACCAGCGAAGCGTTGATCGCCGCAGCACCCGACGTCATTCTGATGATGACCAAGGGCCTGGAATCGATCGGCGGAATCGAGGGTCTCGAGCAGATCCCCGGAATCGCTCAGACCCCCGCAGGCAGAGAACGCCGGGTGGTGGACATGGACGACGGGACCATCCTCAGTTTCGGCCCGAACACCGGAAAAGTGTTGGGCGCACTGTCGAAGGCCGTCTACGACCCGGCGTCATGACCGACAGCACACTCGCCGAACCACGCACGGGCCGAGGACGGGTAGCTGCCACATTCGGAGCCCTGGTTGTGGCACTGGTGGTCCTGGCTTTGATCTCGGCCGTCGTGGGACAGGTGCCGACGACTCCGCTGGAAGTACTGGGCAGCCTCGCACATCGGGTGGGACTCGACATCGGCCCGATGCCGGCACATCCCAGCGGCGAAGTGACACTGTGGCAGGTCCGATTCCCGCGGCTGACGCTGGCAATCGTCGTCGGCGCGTGTCTTGGCTGCGCGGGTGCGTTGCTCCAGGGGGTGTTCGCCAATCCACTGGCCGAGCCGGGTGTCGTCGGTGTCTCCTCGGGCGCTGCTGTCGGTGCCAGCTCGGTCATCGTGCTCGGTGGCAGCTTCGCCGGAGTCGGCAGTGTCGCGTTCGCCGCCTTCCTCGGCGGGCTCGTCACCACGATCGCCGTGTATTTCCTCGCTCGCAACGCAGGCCGCACCGAGGTGGTGACGCTGATCCTCACCGGCGTTGCAGTCAATGCCTTCGCCGGCGGTGTCATCGCGTTCTTCACTTTCGTCGCCAGTCCTGCCGCCCGCGATCAGATCGTGTTCTGGCAACTGGGGTCGCTTGCGGGCGCAACCTGGCAGTCGGTGGCCGTGGTCGGCCCGCTCGCGTTGCTCGGGATCGGAGCCTCACTGGCGATCGCCCGCCGGCTCGACCTGCTCGCGCTCGGTGAAAACGTGGCACGCCATCTGGGAGTGAACGTCGAACGACTCAGACAGTTCGCCATCGTCGTCGTCGCCCTGCTCGTTGCGTCCGGGGTCGCGTTCACCGGAATCATCCTGTTCGTGGGTCTGGTGGTTCCGCACGCCATGCGGATGGTGCTCGGCCCCGCGCATCGACTGCTCATCCCGTCCAGCGCCCTCGCCGGGGCCGTCGTGCTGCTCGCTGCCGATCTCGTCACGCGGACCCTCGTCGCGAACGTCGATCTGCCGCTCGGCATGGTGACCTCACTGGCGGGTGCCCCGTTCTTCTTCTGGCTGCTCCGCCGTACCCGTGCTCGCCAGGGCGGCTGGGCGTGATGGGGCGCACAGCGCGCCGGGACATCCCGGTCATCCCCGAACCGGGCTCGAGCACACTCGTCGCCCGCGGAGTCTCCGCACGGCGCGGGGACGCGACGGTGTTGTCCGACGTCCACCTCGACGTGGTGGCCGGCGAGATACTGGCGTTGGTGGGCCCCAACGGCGCTGGTAAATCGACGCTGCTGTCGGTCCTGGCCGGAGACACCGAGCCCAGCGCCGGATCGGTTCGGCTGGGCGACGAACCGCTGACCCGCATCCGCACGGTGGACGTGGCCAGGCGACGCGCTGTGCTGCCTCAGCAACACAGCGTCGGATTCGCGTTCACCGCCGGCCAGATCGTCCGGATGGGCCGAGCCCCCTGGGTCGG
>NZ_BAOX01000250.1:0-7332 GCF_000813105.1 Rhodococcus sp. BS-15
GAGGGCGAAGCCCGCCGTCAGCGACATCGCGGCACGGCGCGCGCCGGCACCGGGTTTGGCCGTGGCATCTCGGCTGGAGAGCTCCTTGACCCAGCTGCCGCCCACAGCCATACCGATTCCGAGCGCGATTCCGCTGAGCACGCGGCCGCCGAACAACAGGTACGCGTTGTCCGGTCCGAGCGCAATCAGGATCGAACCGGCCGCGGCAATTGCTGGGGCGGGCAACATGATCGGGCGTCGACCGAGCCGATCCGAGAGCGGACCGCAGATCAGCATCGCCGGAATGATGCCCAGGACGTAGGCGAACAAAAACGTATCGACCACCACGGCCGAGAAGCCATGATCGAGCCGATACATCACCAGCAACGGTGTGAACTCGTTGCCGCCCCACGCCACGGCGAACATGCCCGACGCGACCAGCAGCCAGCGTCGTGCAGTCAGCTCGATGTCTCGATCGTTCGTGAGCGTTTCGCTCATCGTGCTCCCCCTCTGTCCGGTCGTAGGCCGTGCACCCCGAGCATGTGTTGTTCGACGGCCCGCTCGAATCCGTCTGCGTCGCCGGCCTCGATGAGGTCGGTGAGTCGGCGATGGTCGTCGACGATGCGTGAGATCTGACCCGGATCACGCGTCACCGAGGCTGCCGTCATCCGCCGCTGACGCTCGCGAAGTCCGTCGTAGAACGCGTCGAGCAACGGGTTGCCGCCGGCACGGACGACGATGCGATGGAAGTCTGCGTCGACGGCGCTGAACTGTGCGGCAGTGCCGTCCACGGCCAGCTGCTGTTGAAGCCGCAGGTTCTCGCGTAGAGCGGACACCACCGATTCGCGGGCTCTCGCGTCGTCGATGAAGGCGCGGACGCTGCCTGCCTCCACGAGGCGACGTGCGTCGACGACGCTCTCGGCCTCCCCTACCGCGATCGGCACCACCAGTGCGCCGCGCTTGGGATACAGGCGCATCCACCCCTCGACCTGCAAGCGCAGAAACGCCTCACGTACGGGGGTGCGGCTGATCTCGAGGCGGGTTGCGATCTCGCCTTCACTGACGAGCTCACCGCCGGGAAGTTCTCCCGACACGATGAGCTCCTTGACCGTCACATACGCCATGTCGGCAGCAGATTTCGTCTCGGACACAACATAGATACTAGATGCACTTCAACTGTGCACCAATTTCGCCCACCAAAGAAGTCCACTCAACGTGACATTGACCGTCGAAAAGGCCACTGAACGTCACATTGACTCCCCAAGGGCGGGTCAGGGGTCGGTCAGGGCACCCAGTGCCGTGCGGCGATGTCGTCGATCACCGGATCCCCGTCCTGCGCCGCGTCGAGTGCGTCGAGGTCGTCGCGCAGGGCGTTCAGGCGTGGGTCGTCCCCCTCGGCCTGTTCGGCGGCGGTGCCTCCGTCGTCGGCGAGTTGCGCGAGGAGTTTCGCGCGGACGCGATCCCGCAGAGAGTCGCTCATTCGTCGTCACCCTTCTTGAACACGCGGCGGGCCGTGGGGATGAGCGCGATGAGCACGCCCAGCAGCACGATGATCGAGAAAATTTCCAACAGCACAGCTACTCCTAGTCGTTTCAGGTCGGGGCGATAGCGGTGCCCCACGGGGTGTTGCGCACCACGGTGAAGACGGTCAGGGCAACGACGAGCACAGCCGTGGTGGGGCGACTCGGTCGTGGAAGTGCCAGCCGAGTTCCGGTCCATCGAGCTCGGAGCCATAACCCCCACAACCCGACGGCCACGACTACGCACACAACCGCAACGACATTGCTCGACGCGGCCGCGGCGACATCTCCGCGGGTGAGGTCGCCGAGAGCCCGGGTCGTGCCGCATCCGGGGCACCACAGTCCGGTCAGAGCGTGGAGCGGGCAGGGAAGATACGTCGAAGTTTGTGGGTCGCGGACATGCAACAGCACCAACCCACCGACAGCGGCAGCGGCCACGCCGAGGGGAGCGGCGATGCTGCGTCCTCGGGTCGGTGCCGTCATGCCCCTGAGCCTAGGAGTTTCAGGGCTCGACGACGATAGATGCCGTCATGTCCGGATGCGGGGTGCAGTGGTAGGTGAAGGTGCCCGCGGTGTCGAAGGTGTGCGTGAACTGTCCGGTCTCCATCAACGCGCTCCGAAACGAGTTGTCGTCGGCGACGACGTTGTGGGCCATGCCGCGATCGGCGAACACCCAGGTGACGGTGTCTCCCACCGAGATCGTCAACGTCTTCGGCGAGTACATCCGATCGGCGACGGTCACCTGGTTCTCGGCGACGGGTTCGGCGGGTGCGGCCGGGGTGGTTGCGGTGGAGCAGGCAGTCAGGGTCGAGGTGATCATCAGTGCCGCGAGGAGTCCGAATGCCTTCATGCGTCCGACGGTACCCAAAGGGCTCATTCCCGCCGGCCGAGGATGTATTCGGCCGTCAGGGCAATCGAACGGTCGGTGTCTCGGGTCAACTCCTGCAGGGCGCGCGAGGCTGCCGGCCCCGGGATACTCGCCAGAGCCTGGGTCACTCGTAGACGCGTCGGCACATCGCCCGGCCCGTCCATCAGCGCCGCCACGATCGAGTCTCCGGACCCCAGCACGCCAAGGGCATCGGCGGCATCCACGTCGTTGGTGCCTTCGAAGACCATCTCGATCAGCGTCGGGACCGCATCGGTCACCCCTCGCGAACCCAGTTCCAGCGCAGAAGACCGTCTGACCTGCCCGTCGTCGTGAGTGAGCGCCTCCCGCAGAACATCGGTGGCGGCGGGATCGCGAATCTCGACCAGGGTGACGACGGCGCGGCGTCGGACCTCGGGGTCCGATGAGTCCAGGCCTTCCCTGAGCGGCCCGATCGCTTCACCACCCGATCGAGCGAGGGCCCACCGAAGTGCGCCTGCCACGTTGGGCGCAGGCTCGCGCAGCACTGCTTCGGCCAATGCGTCCGCCGGAATGGGTCGATCTCCGGCAGAAGACAACGCCGCCTTCTGCCGCTTCCCGGCACTGACCGACTGCAGATCACCGAGCAGCGCGACGGTTCCGAGTACGTCCTCCCAGTCCTCGGGCCGCGGGTCGCCGATGCGACGCAACCGCGTGAGCAACTCGGTATCGCGCGCGATGCGTTCCTCCGCTCGGGCGGCGAGCTCGTCGACGAGTCCGGAGGCCGCGAAACTCGGGTCGTCGAGCGCGCGACCGACGTCGTTCAGCGACAACCCGAGCGAACGCAGCGACTCGACGTGGAAGAGGCGTCGAACATCCTCCGGGGCGTACTCGCGGTAGCCGCTGCTGCTGCGCGAGGTCGGGCGCACGAGCCCCAGCCTGTCGTAGTGCCGGAGCATGCGCGCACTGACGCCCGACCGCTGCGCCACCTCACCGATCAACATCGTTCCATCTCACCCCGCCGTGTCGACTACGCCAAGAGCATCGACACGCTTGGCCTCGAACACTGCGAACCCCGCGTCCGGATCTCGGAGCAGCGCCTCGGTGGCCAGCGCGTGGGCGCGAACGGCAACATCCTTGCTCGACGCGGCCTGGCGCACCATCGGTTCGATCACCGATCCGAGAGCAACCAGCGCGCGGCTGAGGCTTCGCTGAACGTCGTGCCCACCTCGGCCGAGTTGCGTACTCAGCATCGCCGCCAGCTGCCCTTCACTGCCTGCCGGCACCAGGACCACCGCTGCTCGCCAGGAGCTTCGTGCCACCTCGTCGTCGGCGTCGGAGATCAGGTCCTCGGTGATCACGGGCCACGCCGACGGGTCCTTTATCTTGGACAACGTGTGCAGCGCCTGGCTTCGAGCGAGGACTCCTCCGGTGCGTACCTCCTCGATCAGCCGCGGCACCGTCAGCGATGCGGGGTGGCGAATCAAGGCCCAGGTCAACATTTCCCGCACCTGAAAATCGGGTTCGACGGCGCACCGCTGCACCAGGGCGTCGAAATCCCGTGGGTCCGGTGCAGTCCCGATGTCGAGCGCGGCCCGGAGGCGGACCGACGGATTGCTGTGCTGCAGCGCTTCGTTCATGACGGTCAGCCAAGACCTTGTCACGGTGTGAAGGTCAAGCCCCATTCCGCAGCACCGATCAGAGCCGTGCGACGCAGATCGCCGGAGCCGACGAATGCGGTAGCAACCGACTCATGTCCGACGGCGTGATCACCTCCACGGTCGCCGATTCGTCCAACCGATACGGCTGCGTGGAGATGATGCCCGCGAGGTGTTTGCGTAGCCGCGACATCTCGGCCCGCACGGTGATCGCCCGGCCGTCGTCGCCGAAGAGATCGGCCGCCATCTGTGAGGCAGTCCGCCCCTGGCGATGGATGGCGAGCAGGTACAGAATTTCGGCGTGCCGGGGCGTGGGTTCGTGGGTCCACTCCCCCACCTCGCTGCGCACTTCGATGCGAGGCTTCTGCGAATTGCGCAGGTCGATGCGAATTCTCGTCGATCCGATGTCGGTGACGGACGAGTCCGCCGGGCTGGTAGGGCGCACCAGCCATCCACCGGGCAGTGGTTCGAAGTCGCACACGCCGAGGGTCGGCAGCCAGAAGCGTCCGGTCGCGAGATCCTCGGGCAGCAGGATGCGATTGCGCAGCGCCACCGATTCGACGGCCGCGACCCAGCCGTTCGCGTCGACGGCCAGGGCCGGGGACTGCAGTCGCGCGAGCATCGGTGCGGCCACCGACCGCAGTCGATCGAGTGTGCTCCGATGTAGTTCTCGCAGTTGGGATTCGGCCAACCGTGCGACGGCGTCGACCAGCGCGATGGTGGTGGGGTGCACCGTCTTGGCCGGTCCGCTGACGTCGATGGCTCCCAGTACCTGGCCGGTTCGCGGATCACGGATGGGCGCTCCGGCACAGGTCCACGAATGATGCTGCGCACATAGTGTTCGGCCGAGAAGATCTGCACTGCACGACGAGAGACCAGGGCAGTTCCGATGGCGTTGGTGCCCACCGAATCCTCCGCCCAGTTGGCCCCTTCGACGAAGCCCAGACCGTCGGCCCGGTCCAGCACCGAAGTCGATCCGCTGCGCCACAGCACCCGGCCGTTCCTGTCTGCGACGACGAGGATGTTGTCCCCGTCCTGCACCACCGATTCCAGGCCGCGAGCCAGATCGTCGAGAATGTCGAACAACCCCGATTCCCGTCGGCTGTGCTCGAGGTCGGAGACGTCCATCTGCGTTTCGGCTGGGTTCCCCAGCTCCGGGTCGATACCCAGAGTCTGCAACCGTCGCCACGAATCGCCGACAACCTCCCTCGGGCGTGCGGGCGACTTGCCGCCGTTCATGGTCGCGTCGTACACGGCAGTGAGAATCTGCGCGTAGCGGCGCGGGTCTTCGCCGGCCGCCAGCGCAGGTTCGGGACCTGTCGACTGCGTCATCACAGTCAATTGTGCTCCAGCTCACAAATCGGCATGAACGGGGGTTACCGATAGACCAGACCACCGTCGATAAACGGCGCCTGGCCCGTCATGTAGTCCGAGTCCGGTCCGGCGAGATACGAGACGAAGGCCGCGACGTCCTCGGGGGTCTGCGCGCGACCGAGAGCGATTCCGCCGACGAACTTGTCGTACGTCTCGCCTTCCGCAGCGCCGGTCAACTCGGCGAATCGCTTGTCGATGGTGACCCACATGTCGGTACCGACCACTCCGGGGCAGTAAGCGTTGACGGTGATTCCCTCGGCCGCGTACTCCTTCGCCGCCGCCTGGGTCAGGGCACGAACCGCGAATTTCGTTGCGCTGTAGACCCCGAGCATCGCGAACCCGTCGTGGCCGGCGATCGAGGACGCGTTGATGATCTTGCCCTTCGAGCCCTGTGCTTTGAATTTGGCTGCGGCAGCCTGGATTCCCCAGAGCACACCGTCGACGTTGACGGCCCAGATCTTCGCGACGTCCTCCGGTCGGACGTCGTCGAGCGGGGCGACCTGCGCGATTCCTGCGTTGTTGACGATGACGTCGAAGCCGCCGAGCGCCTCGTGGGTGTGTTCGACGGCGGCGAACACCTGATCGCGACCACTGACGTCGGCCACGAATGTCGTTGCCTTCGAGCCCGTTCCACGCACCTCGTCGGCGACGCCTGCGATCTTGTCCTCGTTCAGGTCCGCCAGGGCGATGTCGTGACCGTCGCTGGCCAACCGCAACGCGATGGCCCGGCCGATGCCCTGCCCGGCTCCCGTCACCAATACCGCGCTCATGCGGATGCTCCGGTGGAGGGGTCGACCAGGACCTTCATCTTGGTGCCCGCGTGCAGCGCCTCGAACCCGTCGTCGATGACTCCGTCGAGGGCGATCTTGTCCACCCACCCCGTCGTGTTGTAGTGGCCCTGGCTCATCAGCTCGATGACGGCCTCGTAGTCGGCAGCGGTGTAGCAGAGCGAGCCTTGAATCCGGGATTCGTTCATCACGAGCTTCTGCAGCGGTGTGGTCAAGGGCTTTTCGTAGATCGCGACGCTGACCAACGGCTTGCGCGCACCGATGCACCCGAGCGCAGTCTCGACGGCAGGTTGTACGCCTGCTGCGTCGTAGATGGCGTCGGCACCCTTGCCGTCGGTGAGGTCGGCGATGTAGGCGGGAATGTCGACGGCCGTCGGATCGAGAGTCTTCGCGCCCAGGGCCTCGATCGATGCTCGACGCGTCGGCGACGGCTCGACGACGTACACGTTGCCCAGTCCCTTGCCGCGCAGGGCGAACCACAGTCCGATGCCGATGGGGCCGGCTCCGAACACCATCGCGGTGTCCGCGGGTTTCGGATCTCCCAGTGTCGCAGCATGATAGGCGACCGACATCGGTTCGACGAGGGCTCCGAGTTCGAGGGAGACATTGTCGGGCAAGGCGTGAATCATGTCGGTGGGGACCACGGTGTACTCGGCCATTCCGCCGTCGGACATCAGTCCGTGGAAGCCGATCTGAGCGCAGATGTTGTAGTTGCCGGCCCGGCACGGTCCACAGTGGCCGCAGCGGTACAGCGGCTCGATGGCGACGCGGTCGCCCACGGCGATGCCGGTCACGCCTGTGCCGAGTTCGGTGACGGTTCCCGAGAACTCGTGCCCTAGTACCAGCGGCATCTCCTGTCCGGTCAGCGGATGCGGGGAGGTGGGGATGAAGATGGGGCCTGCGTAGTACTCGTGCAGGTCGGTTCCGCAGATTCCGTTGAACCCGACCTTGATCTTGACCTGGCCTTCACCGGGATTCGGCTCGGGTACGTCGGTGATCTCCACCTTGTTGGGGCCGTAGTACACAGCTGCACGCATCGCTTCACTCCTGATCGTCGGATGCATTCATGTCTATGTGATGCCGACCACTTCGGACAGGGTTGCAGCCTGTTGCAGTCGCGGACTCGAAATCGGGTGCAACCAGCCGCGGTGAGCGCGGTCAGCTGCACC
>NZ_BAOX01000249.1:0-7333 GCF_000813105.1 Rhodococcus sp. BS-15
GGCAGTCGAAGATCACCGTCCCCGATCCGGGTGGGGGTCGTCGTACGTTGTTCTTGATCCACGACCGGTCGTCGTCGCACGAATCGGTGATTCCGGTGACGGTGCCGCCCGGTGGCCACATGTCGGTCGATCCGGATGGTTCGGTGACCGTCGTCGACGCCGACGGAAATTCGGTGTCGAGGGTCGCCGCGCCGTGGGCGTACGCCGCCGACGGCACACCGATTCCCACGCACTACGAGATCCGCGACGGACATCTGGTCCAGGTCGTCGACACCGTGGGCATCGAGAACATTCTGTATCCGATCCTCGCCGATCCTCCCGAGGACAAGATCGGGATGGTGGATACCACCGGCCGCTCTGATGGAGAGACGTGGACCGAGGCTCTTCCTGGTGGACAAACCGCCACGCACACGCTGATCAATGCGGAAGCGGTCGACACTCGCATCACTCGCGAAGACGGCACGTGGACCGACACCAGGACCAACGATGACGGTCGAGGAAACATCAACACCTGGTCCGACGACAGTTGGGGTGCAGCGTCGTACAACAACACCGATGTCAGCTCGGATGAGTCCTCAACCGAGACGTGGACCACCGGCAGCCCGACCAACGGCGCGTCGCCGGATGCGTTGTCCGAGGCGAACGCGGCGAACACCGAGGGCAGCACTGTGGTGGCGAACCAGGACGGCACCACCTCGACGGCGAATTGGGCTGCCAACGACGACGGTTCGTACGATTCGGCCATCACGAACCCGGATCAATCGAATTCGTATGTGCATTCCGGCGCACTCGACGAGGACGGCAACAACTACACCACTACGTTGAACAACGAAGGTACGCAGTCGGTGCTGATACCTGACGGTGATCTCATCGCGTTGAATCCTGATCGCTCGCCCACCGGACTGTTCGATGAGAGCAGTGAAATGAACACGGCATGGAACCCACTCACCGAGAAATGGGAACCAGTGCCTAATCCTTCGAACGCCCAAGCTAACCCCAGTAGTCGTGCTGCAAGTCCTGGAATCGACTGGGCACCGGATCGAGCAGCGATTGAAGCGGGGACGGCATCTGGAATTATCGGTGCTATGACGGATGCGACCGGGCGTGCTCTGACGAGTGCAGCCACGGCTTCAGCGGACGACCTTGCGCTCACGATCGGTCGGCGCTTCGGACCTGCCGGGGTGGTGGTCGGGACGGTTCCGGGTATCAGCAACGACATCAGAAGCGGTATGGACCCCTCGGTGGCCGTGACAAGCAATGCGATCGGTGCCGGGGCAGGGGTGGCCGCTGGTTGGTTGGCTGCGGGCGCGACGGGTGCAGCAATCGGAACGCTCGTTCCTGTCCCAGGTGTGGGAACCGCAGCGGGATTTGTGGTCGGAGTTGTCGCAGGTGGCGTGACAGCGTATCTAGCGACGAAAGGATTGCAGTCATGGTGGAAGTAGAACGATGTGCGCAGGAAGGGGGATCAAGTCCGGTGCAGTGGAAACCGCAGTGGCCGCAGAGGCTCTCCTGGTTCGCGTTGGCGGCGGCACTGTTCCTGCTTCTGGCCGCAGTGCCGATCGGCTCGCTGGCACTGAACTCAATTCGTTCGTGGTCGGGCATAGCAGTACCAGTGAGTTACCTCGGACTGGCGATGCTGCTGGTGGGATGCTCAGCAGGTTTGTTCGATCGCGCGGGTTTTCGCTTTGTTTCACGATCCGCTTTGCGTCATGTTCATTTCGAGAGTGGTCCTGCTGTCACCATCGCCAGCCCCAGGCTGAGCAACATCCTGTTGTTGGTGATTATGTCGGGGCTGTTCGTGTGCGCCGCACTGTCGGTCTTGTCGTGGTTCATGGGTTGGTCGTCGCTGATCCCCGCCGGCGGAGCGGGTTGGTTTGGGGCCGTACTGTCCGGCGTCGGGGCGATTACTGCCATGTTGATTTTGTTGTTCGTCGTGTTGACCCAGGTCAGGGTGACTTTGCGTCTGACCGCAGATGGAGTTGAGATCGAGGAGAAGCGGGATGCTCCGTTCTGGCATCGCAGGTCGGGAGCGCGTGCGTGTTGGGATCGGATCGAGGAAGTGATCCCGGATTCGATTGCCTACGGATACGGTTTCGCCCCGCTCGCGGTTCCGATTGTTGACCTACGCGTCGCCGAGGGGGCCGAGGTGCATGGTCCGTCATGGGCTTTCAAAAATGGAAACTATCGAGTTGCGTTGCATCTCCTTCCCATGGAGCCGAACATGCTCTTCGCTGTACTGCAGCATTTGCACATGCACCCGGAAAGTCGTCAGCTCTTGCGAGAGGAGAGCTTTCGTGAGATGTGCCAGCTTCCTGCTCTGCGTGCACGGTGGAAAGAATCCGCCGCTGACGATCGTTGAGCGCTCATCTCTCAGCAGGGCGTGTCAGATGGTTTGTGTAAGTACGAGCTGACACGGATGGAGCATCATCGTGACCATGACTGTGGGCAACAATCATAACGGCGGCACCGACAGCGGCAATATCGATCGATCCGAGCCCAGCGCGTTCGATGCACTGAAGGCCTCGGTGCGCTCGATGAGGTGATGGCCAAGATCGACACCGGCCAGTGCGTCGATGCGGTTCGTGTCCTACGGCGACCGCAAGGCGGTGGCGTCGTCACTACGGTCGATCTATACCGGCGCCCACCGTCGATGCGGCCCAGGCCGCTCTCGATGACTTCAAAGCCGCCGAATGGGGTCATAACTACCCGACTGCATTCAAGACCTGGGAGAACCACCACCGGAGACCTCGACCGCACGAAACACCATCTCCGCAAATTCGACCTCGACGCCCTCTACCAAACCTGAGACCAGCCTGGTTTGCTCCGATCCGACCGGGCGTGCACTCGATTCGTGGTTGCCCGCATCGACGAATGTGCCGAACGCGATCACCCCGAAGTCGCAGCCTCCGATGTTGGGGCGTTGGTCAGCGCCTGCCGATCTCAGAATCGTTGAGCAGCAGTACTACTGGCAGCGTATGACCGGCAGGTGGATCGTTTTCCCTTGGTCCACGTTGCCGGTCATCACCTGAATTATTCGCTGGCGACGTCGATCAGCACCTTGCCGACGGCTCCGTTCTCCACGGCGTCGTGTGCTGCAGCGGTTTCGCTCAACGAGTAGCGGTGCAGCGGTAGGCCGGTGGCGTCACCCACTTCGAGCACACCTGCTGCTGCCGCCGCGCTGACGTCTTCTTCGGCGTTCCGCAGAGCCTCGTCGCCCACGGTGTAGAGCAGCACGAACTGGTAGCGAGTGTTCAGCACCATGTTCGGCCGGACGTCGAGCGTGACGGTGTCACCGCCGTTGTTGGCGTACACCGCGATCGAGGCGCGGTTCGCTCCCACAGCAGCGTTGAGTGCTGCGTTCTGTGCGGGAGCAACCTCGACGACGAGATCGATTCCGGTGGGAACCAATTCGCGGATCTCGGCGGCGGCGTCACCGGCCTTGTAGTTCACCACGTGGTGAGCGCCCGCGGCGGTCGCCAGTGCGCCCTTCTCCGGTCCACTGACAGTCGTCACCACGGTCGCGCCTGCCCATCGGGCCAACTGGATCGCAGCATGGCCGACGGCACCGGCACCACCGGCGACCAGAACCGACTTGCCGTCCAACGCGCCCGGGTGCAGCCGAATGGGTCCGTCCTCGGAGACGGTCAGCGCACGGTGTGCCGTCATCGCGGGCACGCCGAGGCTCGCGCCCACGTCGAAGCCGACGCCGTCGGGCAGAGGAACCACCCGGGAAGCAGGCAGAATTGCAAAGGACTGTGCTGTTCCGGTCGGACGCTGATGCTGGGCCAGGTAGACCCAGACACGATCTCCCTCGGCCAGGCCGTCGACCTCGGAGCCGACCGCGTCGATCACTCCGGCACCGTCCTGGTTGGGCACCACCTCGTCGAATGCCAGCTTCTCACCCGGTCCGGAGCCGGTTCGGTTCTTCCAGTCCGTCGGATTGACGCCGGAGACCACGATGCGAACACGCACTTCGCCTGCGCCGGGCTCGGTCACCTCGCGATACTGCAGTTCGAGGACGGACGAATCGCCGGTGCGGGTGTACACAATTGCTGGAGCAGTCATATCCGGTCCAACGCGCCCGGACCGCCCCGATGTTCCCTCCGCTCCCATCGGGGTATGCATGAGTGGTCATCAGTGCTGTCAGAGAAGAGATGGATCTTTCATGAATCACAACGACCTGCTCACCGACGCGTTCGACCGAATCAAGGAGCTCGTGCATTCGGTCCTGGACGACATTCCCGCGGCTGCGTTGACCTATCGACCGGACGCCGATGCCAACAGCATCGCGTGGTTGGTGTGGCACCTGACGCGGGTGCAGGACGACCACATCGCGGGCGTGGCCGGGAGTGAGCAGGTCTGGACGTCCGACTCGTGGTTCGAGCGCTTCGGTCTCCCTTTCGACCGTTCCGACATCGGGTACGGCCAGTCCTCGTCCGACGTCGCCGAGGTCGCCTCGAGTGCCGAGCTACTACGCGAGTACTACGACGCTGTGCACTCGAAAACCATTGCGTACCTGGGCAGTGTCGGGGCCGACGATCTGGATCGGATCGTCGACGAGAACTGGAACCCGCCGGTCACCTTGGGCACCAGGCTGGTTTCGGTCCTGTCCGACGACCTCCAGCACGCGGGGCAGGCGTCGTACGTGCTCGGCATGTATTCCAGAAGCGCTCAGGCGTAACGCTTCTGCAGGTTCTCCAGCGTCTTACGGATGTTGCGACGCTGGAACTGTGGGAACGTCTTTCCGCTGGTGACGATCTTGTCGAAGACCAGCGCCAGCGCGTCGGGCCACTTCGTGCGGTCGTCGGTCCAAGTTTCGGTGACTTTCGTTCCGCCCTCGACCGGTTCGAAGTCGTATCGCCAGGTTGCATTCGCGCCCTTGATCTTCGGAGCGCTCTTGCCGATGGCGTGGACTCGGAACTCGAACGTCTTGCCCGGGTCGGCAGCAGTCACGGTGCAGCGGGTGACCCACGTAGCTGGGCCGCGTTTGTTGGTGCCGTCGAACACCATTCCCACATACGCGGTTTCGCGGGGTTCGTGCACGGTGGCACCGGTGTTCTCGGGGCTCCACTGACCCATTTTCGTGGGGTCACTGATCGCAGCGTAGAGAGTGTCGGCGTCGGCCTCGACGACGATGCTGTCGGAAACGGTGAGTTCGCGCTTCACGACGACGCACCCTTCTTCAGGCCGGGATGAACACGAGTGAGCATCGGGACCAACAGTGTGCGCGGGGTGATCTGCGCGAAGATCGATCCGATTCGATTGGCGGGCCCGGGGATCGACACCATACGTCCCTTGGTCATGTCGTCGACGGCAGTTCTGGCCACCGTCTCGGCCGAGACCCACATGATCGACGGAAGTGCTTTCTCTGCATCGTCTTTCGCGAAGCCGGCGGCCTCGCCGAACCCGGTCTGCACCGGGCCGGGGCACAGTGCAGTTGCGGTTACGCCCGTTCCCTTCAGCTCGCCGGTCAGCGACTGCGTGTAGGAGAGCACGAACGCCTTGCACGCGCCGTATCCGGCCTGACCGGGCAGAGGCTGAAAAGCAGCGGTCGAGGCCACATTGAGCAGTGCGCCGCGTCGTCGTTCGATCATGCCGGGAAGAAATCGGGTGCACAGATCCGCGACGGCGACCACGTCGACCTCGATCATGTGCATCTCGGCGTCCGGGTCGGATTCTGCGACAGGTCCGAGGGTGGAGAGCCCGGCGTTGTTGATCAGGATGTCCGGGATCAGGCCGAGTTCGGTGATGCGGCCGAGTAGTTCGGCGCGAGCAGTGCGGTCGGACAGGTCTGCGGCGAGCACTTCGGCTCGGACTCCCCGTGCGCGGATCTCCTGTGCCAAGTCTTCGAGCTTGTCGGCACGCCGGGCGACGAGGGTGACGCCGTGGCCGCGGGATGCGAGCACGCGGGCGATCGCGGCTCCGATTCCCGAGGACGCTCCGGTCACGACGGCTGTCCGATCAGGGGCGGGACGAGGAAGGCTCATGGCTCCCACCGTAGCGAACGCCCGCTGTGCAGTGCATTCGAACCACTCTTGTAGGTTAGCCTTGACTTACCTTTAACCGCTGGTCCGTCGAGAGGTATCCATGTTCTCTGCTCCAACAGCCGGTCGACGTTTCACTCGCCGTGCGTCCCTGCTGTCCGTGCTCGCTGTGTCGGCCCTGGTGGTCGGGGCGTGCTCGTCTGCCGACACTGCCGAGCCCGAACAGGCCGACGGCGGCGACTTTGCCGCCGTCACCATCGATTCGGCTCTGGGGCAGGCCGTCATCACCGAGAAGCCCGAGCGCATCGTGACTCTCGGTCAGGGGTCGGCCGAGACCGCGATCGCACTGGGGACCGTCCCGGTCGGCGTCGAGGAGTATTCGTGGGGTGCCGACGATTCGGGGTATCTGCCGTGGGTTCACGACGCAGTCACCGAGTTGGGTGCCGAACTTCCCGAACAATTCACCGGTGGAACCGAGCTCAACATCGAAGCCGTTGCTGCTCTCGAACCTGACTTGATCCTGGCCCCGTGGTCGGGAGTGACACAGGACCAGTTCGACAAGCTCAGTGCGTTCGCTCCAGTGGTCGCCTACGAGGAGCAGCCGTGGACGATCACCTGGGAAGACCAGATCACCGTCATCGGCAAGGCCATGGGTGAGGAGCAGAAGGCAGCGGACGAGATCGAGAAGATCAAGGCCCGCTTCGTCGACGCCACGACCGATCATCCCGAATATGCCGGAGTGAGCTTTTCGTACATCTACAACACCGGGCCGGGGACGCTCGGGGTGTTCCTCGCCGACGAGCAGCGCGTTGCGATGGTCCGTGCGCTCGGGTTGCAGGTCGATCCGGTGGTGAACACCCTCGACGAGACCGAGGGCACCGACTCCGCGGTGATCGGTTTGGAGAACGCGAATCTGCTCAACGATTCCGACTTGATCTTCACCTTCTACTCGGACCCGCAGAACCGTACCGACACCGAGAATCAGCTGCGTACAAGCAGATCCCGGCCGTGTCTCGCGGTTCTGTCGTGTCACCGACGGATCAGTCGTTCGTCACCGGCTCGTCCATCATCAATCCACTGACGGTGCCGTGGGCACTCGAGCGATACGTGCCGATGATCGACGAGGCGGTCGCGAAGCTCGACGCGAACTAGGTCAGTACACACTGTGCTGCCGTTGCCGTTCCAACACCTGCTCGAGGTGATGTGGCACGACCGCGGTGACGGATCCTTGCTGAAGTAGCTGCACGACAATCTTTTCCAGCCCCGCACCGGTGTTTCGGTGCGGGGCTGGGAGTGGTCTTTGGGCGGGTTCAGGCGATGTGTGGGCCTGCTCGGGCGTGGGATGGTCG
>NZ_BAOX01000248.1:0-7345 GCF_000813105.1 Rhodococcus sp. BS-15
CCGAACCGAGGTCGAGTCGCGTCTTGGCGACGGTCTCGCGATCGTCGTCGAGATCCTCGAGGTCGTGGGGACCGTCGGCGGTCGTGTCCGCGGCCTCGACATCGTCGTCTTCGTCCTCGACGCTGTCGACGAATGGCTCCGCACCGGGCGCGGAGGCACTGCCGGCGTCGTTCTTCTTACGCCGTCCGAACATGTTCAGCCCTCTTCTTCTCGGTTGCTTCCACTGTGCCTGCCACCGGCGAACGTCGTGGCGGAACTCACTGCTTCAGACTCGCATGGCCACCGGTCGAACCGTGACCACCGGCCCCTCGAACGGTGTCGTCCAACTCGTCGACCTCGACGAACGTCACCAGTTCGACTCGCTGCACGATCAGTTGGGCAATGCGGTCGCCTCGCTCGAGCTCGATCGAAGTGTGCAGGTCGTGGTTGATCAGACACACCTTGATCTCGCCGCGATACCCGGCATCGATCGTGCCCGGGGTGTTGACCACCGACAAGCCCGACTTCGCCGCCAGTCCCGATCGCGGATGCACCAGCCCGACGGTTCCCAACGGTAGAGCGATCGCGATTCCGGTCCCCACCAGGACGCGTTCGCCCGGTGCGATCGTCACCGGGGCGGTGATTCGCAGATCCACGCCCGCATCACCCTCGTGCGCCCGTGTCGGCACCGGAAGCTCGGGATCGAGTCGGCGTACCCGGACCTCGGACAACGGATCGGAAGGCAGCCGCGGGGTGGGGGGTCGGTCGACGGACGGTTCGTTGCCGGACTCGGTGACTTCGTCGCTCACGTGGAACGAGACTACGCTGGCCGGCTTCGGTCTCGGTGTGGCGACTACCCTGGGACTCGTGACTGCAGATCGACAGGCCAAACACGCATCGGAGTCCGGCGACTCCACTCCTCACACGGGTTCCACGGCACCCGCTGACTCGGTGCTCTACTCCGAGCGACTCTGGGTGCCGATCTGGTGGTGGGCAGCGGGCGCGGCCGTGGCGGTGTTGCTGGCTGCGGAGATCCACATGGGAGCGCCCGGCATTCGTGCCTGGCTGCCCTACGTGGTGTTGCTGCCGCTGATCGCGTGGGCGTTGTTCGCCTTCAGCAGGCTGCGCGTCGAGGTGGTCGCGGGTGCGGCCGGTGCCGAGTTACGCGTCGGGTCTGCTCATCTGCCACTCGATGTGGCGTCGAAGGCTGCCGTCGTTCCAGCGACAGCAAAAAGTGCGGCACTGGAAGGCAGCTCGATCCGCTGGCCTTCGTGCAGCACCGCACCTGGGTGAAGCAAATGGTGATCGTGGTCCTCGACGACCCGAACGATCCGACACCCTACTGGCTGGTGAGCACCAAACGCCCCGAGGAGCTGTTGGCGGTCCTGACCGCGCACGGCGTCGAAGCGCGTTGACCGACCGCTCGATCTTTCGATCGGAACCGTCGACACAGACCTGATCCGAACGATCAGGTCTGTGCGGAGATGGTCACGCCGCGCAGTCGCGGCACATCAGTACACCGTTGGCGTCGCTGGCCAGTCGCTGCGGTGATGGACCAGGAAGCAGCTCGAGCACGTGAACTCGTCGGCCTGCTTGGGAACCACCCGAACCGAGAGCTCCTCGCCGGACAGATCTGCACCCGGGAGCTCGAAGGACTCCGCGGTGTCGGATTCGTCAACGTCCACCACAGCGGACTGGGCCTCGTTGCGTCGGGCCTTCAATTCTTCGAGCGAGTCCTCCGACACATCGTCGGATTCTGTTCTTCTCGGTGCGTCGTAGTCGGTTGCCATTGTCTTCGTACCCCTCATCTTCGTGCGTGTGTGTGGTGGAAGCTGCCGATGTGGTCGGCTTGTGGCCGTCGGCTGTGAAGAGGGCGCTTGCTCGCTCCCACCGATGTTCGTATCTGTTCAAAACCGTTCGTCGTCGCGCGGTGCCCGAAACTACACCGGGTAGTTCCCAGAACTCGCCGATTGAAACCCGATCGAGACCTCGCTCACCTGATCGATGGTGCACCGGCGTCCGATTCTTGAAGCACCGCGGCCGCCAGACAATAGCCGAAGCCGGTCACAAAGCAGAAACCGAACCGCCGACGAGTCCACAACCTGGGTGCACGCCGCATCAACACCGGGATGGGCAGCTTCATTCCGCGCGTCGCAGAACACTTCTCGACGCCGGTTTCGGGCTCCGAATCGGGCGTCGCGCACTGGATCGAAGGAGGGGCCGGCCGAGTGTGCCGCCCTCGCGCACCCCGGCCATCTACAGTAGGCACCGCGTCGGTGTGAACCGACTCTGCGAACCGGTCTCGGCGACTGCCGACGGAAAGGCGAAGATCACTGTGGTTTCTCTGATCACCGAAGGCCATTCGGTCGACGGTCGAGGTCGTCCGTTCCGTCGACGCCGCGCGTTTCCGATCATCGCGGTCTTCGCGGTACTGGCTCTGCTCGGAGTGCTGGTGTGGGTCAGGGTGTTCACCACCTCCGAAGCCACCTCGGCAACCGCCGAATGCAATGTGCCCACCGCCGCCGCCGCGTCGGACGGTACGCTGCCCGCGCCACTCGGCGAGGAAGTGGACCCGACGACCTTGCTCGACGTCGAGCCTGCCGCCCTGTCCGCATCGAAAGTGCGTGTTTTCAACGCCAACGGTGAGCGCGGACAAGCCGCTCTGGTGGCCGCCCAGCTCAGCGACTACGGTTTCGCCAGCGCGCCGGACGTCCAGGTCGGCAACGATCCGGTCTACGTCGATCAGAACATGCAGTGCCAGGGCCAGATTCGGTTCGGCCCGGCCGGCCTGGCGGCAGCGAGTGCGGTGTCGCTGGTCGCGCCCTGCGCCGAACTGATCGAAGACGCCCGCGCCGACGACTCGGTCGATCTGGCACTCGGTACCTACTTCAGCGAGATCCAGCCCAACGACGACGCCGAGGAAGTGCTGCGCACGCTTGCCGGGGCCGCACCAGGTGCACCGCCTGCACCACTCGATGCCGATCTGCTCGCGGCAGCACGCGAATCGCGTTGCTGACGCAGTAGGGCCGCGTCAGCCGGGAATCGGATCGAGGGCACCCGCGCTGCGGAGTACGGCCACGAAGCGTCCGCGATCCCCCGGGGCCGTTGCGACCGTCACCGAACCCTGCGCACTGGTGCTGTTGGCCGCGGGCAGCCTGATCATTGCGCCCGCCTCGGCCGCGATCAGCGCACCCGCCGCCCAATCCCACGGACTGAGTCCGTGTTCGAAGTGGGCGTCCACCACTCCGGACGCGACCATGCACAGATCGAGCGCGGCCGAACCGATCCGGCGGATGTCGCGCACCTGAGGCAGCAGTTCGGAGATGATCGCGCCCTGCACCGCGCGACGGGAGGATCCGTAGCCGAATCCGGTGGCCAACAACGTCATCGACACATCGGTGACACCGGAACAGTGCAGCTGCTCCTGGGTACCGTCGGCCCGCTCCACCGTCGCCCCACGTCCCAGAGCGGCCGAGTAGACGAGCTCGTGGGCGACATCGATCACGGCCCCCGCAACACTGACACCGTCGATCTGGACTGCGACCGAAACCGCGTACGCCGGAATTCCGTACATGAAGTTCACGGTTCCGTCGATCGGGTCCAGCACCCATCGCACACCGTCGAGCGAGTCGTCCTCGCTGCCTTCCTCTTCTCCGAGAATCGCATCCTCGGGCCGCAGCTGCGCCAGCATCTCGCGTAGGACGCGCTCGGTTTCGGTGTCCACGACGGTCACCGGATCGGTCGGCGTGCTCTTGGAGTGCACCGCGCCGTCACCCTCGTTCGAATCGCCGCCGAAGACCTCGGGACGACGCCGTCTGACATGCTCGGCGGCTCGCGTCGCGACCCGTACGGCGACCTCGCGCAGCACGTCCACCTCGCGCGTGTTCGATCCCTCTGCTGCCACCTGCTCTTCCGGCAATTGCGTACTGGCGGTGTCGGTCTGCGATCGGTCTGGTTTCGGCACGCGTACATCGCAACACACACCGACGTCCGAGCACCACCGCAGCGACCGCCGGTGACGTCACGTCCCGCGAACGCCGAAACGCACTATTGTTCGGAGGCGACGGCATCACACGGATTCGATCACGCCAGGAGCGGCATCCACATGACACAGGCAGGTTCGGACAACACCACCGCTGCGGCAGCGCGCCACGGATTCGGCGTCGATGTGGGCGGCAGCGGCATCAAGGGCGGAATAGTGGACCTGAGCACCGGAGAGCTCGTCGGCGACCGCTACAAGATCGAGACGCCGCAACCGTCGACCCCCCGATGCCGTCGCGCGCACCGTCGCCGAGATCGTCGCGCACTTCGAGTGGACCGGTCCGGTGGGCGTCACACTGCCTGCCGTGGTGACCGACGGTGTCGCTCGCTCGGCCGCCAACATCGACAAGTCCTGGATCGACACCGACGCCGCGCGCTGTTCGCGAAGGCCATCGGCACCGAGAACGTCACCGTACTCAACGACGCTGATGCCGCCGGGGTGGCCGAGGACAAGTACGGCGGCGGCAAGGGCAAGGACGGCGTCGTCGTGCTGTTGACGTTCGGCACAGGGATCGGTTCGGCCGTGCTGCACAACGGAGTTCTGCTTCCCAATACCGAATTCGGTCACATGGAGGTCGACGGCAAGGAAGCCGAGCATCGCGCGGCGTCGTCGGTGAAGGAGAATCAGGGGCTGTCCTACAAGGAGTGGGCGAAGGAGGTCTCGAAGGTTCTCGAGACGTTCGAGGCACTGCTGTGGCCGGATCTTTTCATCGCCGGCGGCGGAATCAGCCGCAAGAGCGAGAAGTGGATTCCACACCTGACCAATCGCACGCCCGTGGTTCCGGCAACCCTGCTGAACACTGCCGGGATCGTCGGCGCCGCACTGGCGGCGGACTCCGCCGTACCGTCCGCCGAGACCGGTACGTCCGCGGGATCGGTGGACTGACACGCGGGTTGCCACCTGCGTAGGGCGAGGGTCGGTAACAAACTCCTGAGAGGTCGTTACAATGGTGTGTGCCGGTACGCAGCCGGCTGAATCCGAAGACCTCTCCGCCGGAAACAACTCTGGCGTGACGCCGCACGACTTCGTCACGAAAGGGCGTACGTGGCAGCCACCGATATCCGTCAGACCGTAGATTCCGAAACCGAGTCTGCGACACCTGCACCTGCTGTCAAGCACCCGCTGCGAAGGCACCGGCAAAGAAGGCACCCGCCAAGCGCGCCGCAGCCAAGAAGGCACCGGCGAAGAAGGCCGCAGCAAAGAAGACAGCAGCAACACCGGCGTCCGGGGACGATGCCGACGAGAGCACTCCGGGGATCGAAGACATCGACATCTCCGAGGGCGACCTCGCCGCAGCCGCCAACGATGTCGTCGAGGTGGTCGCTGCCGGTGACGACACCGAGGAAGACGCCACCGCCGAGCCGACTGCCGAGGACAAGGCGTCCGGTGACTTCGTCTGGGACGAAGAGGAATCCGAGGCGCTGCGCCAGGCCCGCAAGGATGCCGAGCTCACCGCGTCCGCCGACTCCGTCCGTGCCTACCTCAAGCAGATCGGCAAGGTCGCACTCCTCAACGCAGAGGAGGAAGTCGAACTGGCCAAGCGCATCGAGGCCGGCCTGTTCGCGGTCGAGAAGATGCGCGAGTCCGCGGAAAAGGGCGAGAAGCTTCCCGTTGCGCAGCGTCGCGACATGACGTGGATCTGCCGTGACGGCAACCGCGCCAAGAATCACCTCCTCGAGGCGAACCTTCGACTCGTCGTCTCCCTCGCCAAGCGCTACACCGGCCGTGGCATGGCGTTCCTGGACCTCATCCAGGAAGGCAACCTCGGTCTGATTCGCGCGGTCGAGAAGTTCGACTACACGAAGGGCTACAAATTCTCGACGTACGCCACGTGGTGGATCCGACAGGCGATCACCCGGGCCATGGCCGACCAGGCCCGCACCATCCGTATTCCGGTGCACATGGTCGAGGTCATCAACAAGCTCGGCCGTATCCAACGCGAGCTGCTCCAGGATCTGGGTCGCGAACCCACTCCCGAAGAGCTCGCGAAGGAAATGGACATCACGCCGGAGAAGGTGCTGGAGATCCAGCAGTACGCGCGTGAGCCGATCTCGCTCGACCAGACCATCGGTGACGAGGGCGACAGCCAGCTCGGTGACTTCATCGAGGACTCCGAGGCGGTCGTCGCCGTGGACGCCGTGTCGTTCACGCTGCTCCAGGATCAGCTGCAGTCGGTTCTCGAGACGCTGTCCGAGCGCGAGGCGGGCGTGGTTCGTCTACGGTTCGGCCTCACCGACGGTCAGCCCCGCACCCTCGACGAGATCGGTCAGGTCTACGGTGTCACGCGCGAGCGGATCCGTCAGATCGAATCCAAGACCATGTCCAAGCTGCGTCACCCGTCGCGTTCTCAGGTACTGCGCGACTACCTGGACTGATTCGTTCGCTCGACCTCGAACAACGACCGCCGATCACTGTGATCGGCGGTCGTTGTTCTTTGCTGCGTGGATGCCGTCACACCTGCGGCACCCCGAATGTTCCGTCCGGCCCCGGCCGATAGTCCAGCACAGCCGTGACGGCCGCGATCGGCAGCGGTCCGTACAGGTGCGGGAAGCGCATGGACTCCGGATCGGTCGGCACCCCCGGTTCCCATCGAACGGGTGCCGTCAGACGAGCCGGATCCACGCGCAGCAGAACCAGATCCGTGCGGCCGGAGAAGAGCCGATTCGCGGGCAAGTGCACTTGCTCGGGTGTGGACAGGTGCACGAAACCCACGGATTCGTAGGAGTCCGGGGTGTAGTCGGCCCGACCACGCATCGCGAGCCACTCCCCTGCCGTGCAGATGTGAACGAGGTCGTCCTGCTTGCTGGTCACAGTTCCATTCTGCAGTGTCGCGTGCGCGTCAGGGCGGCGGAATGTCGGCAACGCCCCGATCTCTGCGGGCAGGCAGCCCACCGACCACGACGGCCACGATGACGGCGACGATTCCGAGAGCCTCCAGAGTCGTCGGAATCTGAGTCAGCACCACGGCCCCGACCACCGTCGCCGTCGCCGGGAGCAGAGCCAGCAACAACGCGAAGCGGGCCCGGCCGACTCGCACCAGGACGTACTGATCGAGAACGTAGGGAACCACACTCGACAACAGTCCGACGCCCAGTCCGAGAACCCAGATCCGCCAGTCTCCCAGTGCATTCGAGTGCGCGACCGCGAACGGCCCGAACAGTGGGACGGCAAGGAGTACGGACGCGATTCCGAAACCGGCAGCCATGTCGTCGAGCCCCTGGCCTGCGTCGGCAACCGACTTGCCCAGCACGATGTAGGCAGCCCACAGGGCCGCCGAGCCCAGCGCGAACGCGATCCCGACCAGCCCCACCTCGCCGCCCTCGA
>NZ_BAOX01000247.1:0-7385 GCF_000813105.1 Rhodococcus sp. BS-15
CTGATCCTGATCAGGAACGACCCGTGGCCCAACGGCGCGAAAACCGAGCAGACGATCGCGGCCCTGCGCCGCGCCGGCGGCATCGTGGTGCCCCTCGGCGACGAGGACCGCAGGTCCCTGGCGGCATTGTCGATCCTGTTGGCCGAGAACTCCCCCGCGCTCACATCCTGGTTGCTCGCACGCAAGCCGGCACACGATGTCGAACTCTTCGGGGGCGGTGCTGCCCGCTGTGAGTGTCGTCGACGACGACACCGCGCTCATCGAACCCGAGACACCCAGCGTTGCCGCGCAGCCCGCGGTGTCGCGGCGGCCGTCGATCGTGGTCGGTGCCGAACTGAGCACCGGTGCGGATGTCGCCATTCCACTCGAAGCGCTGCGCAAGCACACGGCGATCTTCGCGGGATCCGGCTCGGGCAAGACGGTTCTGATCCGCCGGCTGGTGGAAGAGTGTGCCCTGCAGGGTGTTTCGGCGATCGTGCTGGACGTCAACAACGACCTGGCTCGGCTCGGCACCGCGTGGCCCGAGGACGAGAGGACGTGGCCTCCGGGTGACGAGGCCAAGGCAGCGGCGTACCTACGCGACACCGACGTCGTGGTGTGGACGCCGCGTAAGTCGGCCGGTCGGCCGCTCAGCTTCCAGCCGCTACCCGACTTCGCCAGTGTCGTGGGCGACGCGGACGAGTTTGAGGCCTCGGTCGAGTCCGCCTTGGCCTCGCTCGAACCGGCCGCGGGTGTCCTCGGCACGTCCCAGAAGGCCAAACATGGTCGGGCAGTGCTGAAATCGGCCCTCGATCAGTTCGGTCGCCGTTCGCGGGGCGGGGATCTGTCGGACTTCATCGACCTGTTGGAAGAATTCCCCGAGGACGCGAGCGAGATGCGCGATGCGGTGCGCATCGCTGCCGGACTGGCCGAGAATCTCAAGGCCGCCGCCGCGAACGATCCGATGTTCGCAGGAGCGGGCACGCCGGTCGACCCTGCTGTCCTACTGACACCGGCCGAGGGCAAGAAAGCCCGGGTATCGGTGATCAACCTCGCGGGGCTGACCACCGACGAGCAGAAGCAGAGCTTCGTCAATCAACTCCAGATGGGGCTGTTCGCCTGGATCAAGAAGAACCCGGCGGGCGACCGGCCACTCGGAGGTTTGTTCGTCATGGACGAGGCGCAGAATTTCGCACCCTCCGACCGGAGCACTGCGGCAACCCACAGCACCCTGGCCCTGGCGTCGCAGGCGCGAAAGTACGGACTGGGACTGGTGTTCGCCACGCAATCTCCGAAGGGCCTGCACAACCGCATCGCGGGCAATGCGTCCACTCAGTTCTACGGCCTGCTCAACAGTCCATCGCAGGTCGAGGCCGCCAAGGAGATGGCGCGGGTGAAGGGTGGCTCGGTTCCCGACGTCGGACGCCTGCCTGCAGGTCAGTTCTACGCGGCGGTGGAGGGCGCAGAATTCCGACGCACCGCCACTCCACTGTGCCTGTCCTACCATCCGAAGAGTCCGCCCACCGAGGAAGAAGTCATCGCGTTGGCTCAGCTGTGACGACCACCCGACGGATGGGCAGGACAGCCGCTCGTGTCCCGGTCATCGCACCACACCGATACCAGGAATGCGATGCGCCGAGTCTCGACTTCGGTGCCGATTGCACCCGTATCGTGGATGCCTGCAGCCTGATCGGCAGTCGGAGTAGTTCGTGAGCGTCATGTATACGGCACAGTCCGTCGAACTATTCGGGGTCACCCTCGTGGGAGTCAGCATCACGACCGGCGTGAAGCTGGTGGTCACCGCCGTCTTCGTCACCATCGTGCTCGCTCTGCGCCGGCTGGTGTTGGCACTCACGCGCCGATCCCTCGGGGGCGAGGTCGGTGATTCGCGGCGATTCTGGGCGCGCCAGGGCCTGCAGGTGATCGTCGCCGTAGTTCTCGTGCTGGGCCTGGTATCGATTTGGGTGACCCCGAATACCGATATCACCACCGGCGTCGGATTGATCAGTGCAGGTTTGGCTTTCGCTTTGCAGCAGGTGATCACCTCGCTGGCCGCCTACTTCGTGATCCTGCGAGGGGACACCTTCGGAATCGGCGACAGGATCACTCTGGGCGGTGTGCGCGGTGACGTCGTCCGTCTCGGCTTTCTCAAGACCACGATCATGGAGATGGGCCAACCGCCGGCTGTGTCGGACTCCGATCCCGCAATCTGGGTCAAGTCGCGCCAGTACACCGGACGCCTGGTCACCGTCACCAACGGTGTCATCTTCACCGATCCGGTCTACAACTACACCCGTGAATTCCCATATCTATGGGAAGAGATCGTTCTGCCCATCGCCTACACCGACGACCGACAGTTGGTGGAGCAGATCCTCCTCCGTGCTGCACGCGACCACGCGGTGGTGGACGACCCGAGCGCCAACGGCGCTTTCGAGTCCATGCGCAGGCGCTATGCCTTGGCACCCACATCGTTGAACCCGTCGGTCTACTGGCGGATCACCGACAACTGGGTCGAACTGTCGCTACGGTTCCTCGTGCCGCACCGCGGCGTCAGAGCGATCAAGGACCTCATGACCCGCGACATTCTCGCCGGTCTGGACGAAGCTGGAATAGGTATAGCGTCAGCCACCAACGCGATCGTGGGGATTCCCGATCTCAAAATAGTCGATGCTCGTCGACACCCGGACGCACACCAGTGAGGTGTGAATTCAGCGATCCCGATGATCGAGGACGACGGCATACGACCCGACTCCGGTGAGGGTGCGTCCCTCGATGGATACGGTGTCCACGATCACCGACGTGACAGCGCCTGTCTCCGGATCGAACTCCACGTCGTCAACCGTGCCGAGATCGACCCCAGCGGTACTGAGCGCGCGTTTACCGATCACGCGGTGGGCTTTGCCGTGCAGTTCGGACAGTGAGTCCTCGGTTCCGATATCGACGATGGAGTCCGCCGACTCGACTGTCACTGCGTCCGAACCGAACGAGGAAATACCGGACCACATAAGCGCATCACCGGTTTTGCTTTTCTTGATCTGTAGACCGGCTACGGTGCGACTTCGCGGATCGACAAGAAATTCCCCGACGGCCCCGACAGTGTCGGCGGTGGAGGTGCTCACTACCTTGCGTCCGATGGACTCTGAGAACAACATCAGCGAGTTCCCTTCAGCTGTGCTCGGAAGGCGTCCACGGCCGCGCCGAAACCTGCGAGGTCGTCACGTACGAAATCGGTGGCACTGGCCGGAACCATGAGGTGCTCGCCCGAGGCCGCAAGTGTGTCCGGCAGCGGGATGAGCACGGTTGCTCCCTTGTTCTTCATCGACTCGGAGGACTTGATCTCGTAGCCGACGACGTCGCACTGCCCGCCGTTCCGTCCGCTCACCTCGATGATCACGTCGACGACAGTGCCCAGATCCGTTCCCGTATCCGTCAGGACAGTAGAACCCAGAATGTCCCCACGACGCTCCGGCGCAGGCTCGAAATTCTCACCGTCGTCCTCGGCTGCGGCGAACATCTGATCGGCGGGGGTCAGAGCGTCCTCGCTGAGAATCATCACCGCGTCAGGTCCGAGGGCAGCCACCGATCGCCACGGCATGACCTCTTTCTTCGGGCCGGAGAAAAGGCCTCGGCCTGCGAGGGTGAAGCCTGCTACGGCCCCGCCATCCGGGGCGTACACGATGTCCTTGACCTGCGCGACGTCCTCGCCTGCGAAGGTGACTACGGGCCTTTTGGCGATCTCACTCGACCGCATCAATTTTTCGCTCATGGTTCTTTTTTCGTAGGCGTTTCGTTGCGCGGCGCGGTGATGATCACGCCTCCGGACCGACGCCGGGCCTGCACCAGCAGTACTGCTCCGACGATCGCCACAATCAACACGAGGGCCACAATGACCCAACCCCACCACTGCATAGTGAGCACCCTTTCTCGACAAGAAGTGAATGAGCCCAAGGATCACCCGCTCGGCTTCCTGTACTACCCCTTGACGCACACCTTCAAACGCGACACCGGCGTCTCGGCAGATTCTCGTACACCAGATGTGCCTGGCACACTGGTTCCTGTGAAAGTCCTCGCACGCGGGGAGAACTGCCCTGCACCAACTGGTCCACTGACGGTCGAACTGAGTAGTTCGACGCACGTCGACGTGTCGGCTCTGCTGCTGGCCTCCAACGGCCGCGTGCGGTCCGACGCCGATATGGTCTTCTGGAATAAGCCCGAGGTGCAGGCGTCGAATACCGACGCGCGTCGTCCGGCCATCTCGTTCGGGTGGATCCGTCGGCGATTCCAGCCGACATCGAGACCGTCGTCATCGCTGCTTCCCTCGATGGCACCGGGCCGACGACGTTCGCAGCAGCCGGACCGGTATCTGTTGCCGTGTCCGACGCGTCGGCACCTCAGGTCTCGTACTCGGCAGACGGCATCGGTGACGAGTCTGCGCTCGTGTGCATCGAGGTATACCGGCGCGGCGATCAGTGGAAAATCCGCGCCGTCGGCCAGGGCTATGCAGATGGCCTGGCGGGGTTGGCCACCGCATTCGGCATCAGCGTCGAAACGGACGAGCCACCTGCGGCCCGCCGAGCCGTCCTCACCCATCACGAATTCCACCGTGAATTCACCTGCTCGACAAGGAGTTCTGGCCATGAGAAGCGAACTGTTCGCGCCCGCCCACGCCGAGGTTCCCGGCTCGGGTATCCAGAAGCAGGGCAGCAAGATGTGCCGAATCGGGATGAACGGCGACATCATGCTCGAGCCGGTTCGATGGTCGCCTATCAAGCAATCTGCAGTTCGAGGCCAAGGGCTCCGGAGGCATCGGCCGGGCTCTGAAACAGGCGTTGTCCGGCGAGGGCGTTCCGCTGATGAAGGTCACCGGCCAGGGGGATCTCTTCCTCGCCAACGCCGCCCAGGACGTGCATCTCATCGACCTGGACGGCTCCGACGGTCTGACCATCAACGGCGCCAACGTCCTGGCCTTCGAATCCACGCTGAGCTACGACATCAAACGGGTGCAGGGTGCAGCGGCCGGCGGCAACGCGGGCTTCTTCAACTGCGTGTTCACCGGCCGTGGCCGCATTGCCATCACCACCGACGGCATTCCGGTGGTGCTGAACGTCGATCAACCGACGTTCGCCGACCCGCAGGCGGCCGTCGCATGGTCGTCCTCCTTGCAGACCAGGGTCAAGAAGAACGATTCGTTCGGTCTGGGTGCGCTCATCGGCCGCACGACCGGAGAACGATTCACCCTCGAGTTCGCCGGCGATGGATTCGTCGTGGTTCAGCCCTCGGAGCAACCTCCTGGTGGTCTGGTGGGTGGCACCGGTGGCGGAGAGCAGGCCGGCGTCGGCGGGGCGCTCGGCGGCTTGTTGGGCCGATGACCTCGCGTCACAGGAACAGCGTCCGGTAGCGGATCGAGCCTTGTAGATGACCGACGACCACCGCCGCGGCACCGATCCACTGTCCGCGGGGTGACCTCGAAAGCGCGTGCGGGACTGCAGGATTCGTGACCAGCAGTCGCAGGACATGCTGTGCAAAGTCCGTGTTCGACAGTCCGGTGAACCCGTACTCGCGATACGCCGAATACAGCAGAACGTCGCCCACGGCATACCTGCGCACCTGAGACCAGAACTCCCGAACCGTCGGTCTGAGCCGGTAGTCGACGATGGCTGCGCCTGCATGAGCCATCCGATACCCGGCCAACTGCACCCGCCACGAGAAATCGAGGTCTTCTCCCCCATCGGTCATAGTTTCGTCGAAGCCTCGAACAGCCCTGAACACCGATGACCACACCCCGAAGTTGCACCCCGGTGCGTACGGCAGAAAGTCGGTGTCGAAACCGTGGAGAGATGGGCTCAGGGGACGTCGGCGGTACGTGGCCACCGAGTTCACCACCGAGGTGTCGAGCGATCCGCTCACGAGATCAGCCGTCGAGGCAGTCGCTACCAGCTCGCGCAACCAGGCGGACCGCACCACATCGTCCGCGTCACAGAATGCGAGGAACTCGCCTGAGCTGTGAGCCGCACCCGCGTTACGTGCGTGAGATGCCCCAGCCGAACCGGAAGCGTCCACGTAGTGCACGACCTGGCCGTCCACCCGCACCCGCTCATCGAGCCATTCGCGCAACCCGTCGATCGAACCGTTGTCACTGACGATGACGTCGTATGCGCCGTCGTAGTCCTGCGCGGCCAGCGCATCGAGCTGGTGTCCGATCGTAGCGATCGCGTCGAACGTCGGAACGATCACCGACACCAGTGACGGTCGAGGACGCTTCATGGTTGTCGACTCGTTCACGGCTCACAGCCAACCAGACCTGGCATCGAACACAAAAAACCCACCCTCGTTGCCGGGGGTGGGTCTTTCGAGCATCAGATGCTTACTTGGCCTTTTCGAGAACCTCGACCAGTCGCCAGTGCTTCGTGGCGGACAGCGGGCGGGTCTCCATGAGCTGAACGCGATCGCCTACGCCGGCGTCGCCCTTCTCGTCATGTGCCTTGACCTTGGTGGTGCGACGGATGATCTTGCTGTAGA
Organism: Rhodococcus sp. BS-15; assembly: GCF_000813105.1. Taxonomy (NCBI): domain Bacteria; kingdom Bacillati; phylum Actinomycetota; class Actinomycetes; order Mycobacteriales; family Nocardiaceae; genus Rhodococcus; species Rhodococcus sp. BS-15. Next base: position 6,499 of record NZ_BAOX01000247.1, read on the forward strand.
GGGGGTGCTTGACCCTGTCCTCGAGCTCGACCACGATCGTCTTCTCCATCTTGTCGGATACGACGTAGCCGATCCGAACCTTACGGTTGTTGCGCTCTTCAGTCACAGTCTTTTCCTCGCTCATGCTGCGTCACCTGCTGTGTCCTCGGAAGGACCAGAGGCCAAGCCGAGCTCACGTTCGCGGAGCACCGTGTAGATACGCGCGATCTCGTGGCGCACCACGCGCAGTCGACGGTTGTTGTCCAACTGGCCGGTAGCCATCTGGAAACGAAGGTTGAACAGCTCTTCCTTCGACTCACGCAGCTTGGTGACCAGCTCTTCACCGGTGAGCTCGCGGAGCTCTGCGGCTGGGGTTCCGGTAGCCATCAGAACTGCTCCTCCCTGGTGATGATGCGTGCTTGATGGGCAGCTTGTGGATGGCGCGAGTCAGTGCCTCACGCGCGATGGTCTCGTCGGGGTACGACAGCTCGAAGAGCACACGACCCGGCTTGACGTTCGCGATCCACCACTCGGGCGAACCCTTACCGGAACCCATGCGGGTCTCGGCAGGCTTCTTGGTGAGCGGGCGGTCCGGGAAGATGTTGATCCAGACCTTGCCGCCACGCTTGATGTGGCGAGTGATCGCGATACGTGCGGACTCGATCTGACGGTTGGTGATGTAGGCGGGCTCGAGAGCCTGAATGCCGTAGTCACCGAATGTCACCTGAGTTCCGCCCTTGGCGGCACCCGAACGCTTCGGGTGGTGCTGCTTGCGGTGCTTGACCCGGCGGGGGATCAACATGCGTCAGCCCTCCTGAGTGGGCTCGGTCGAGGTCGGAGCCTCGGTTGCGGATGCCGCGCGGCCGGCCTCGGTGCTGGTCGCCGTGGTGCCCGAGGCACCGCTGCGA
>NZ_BAOX01000246.1:0-7421 GCF_000813105.1 Rhodococcus sp. BS-15
TGGTCGGAGCGACGGGCCGGCACCACAGGCCGCGCACATCGTGGCGAGGACGAGGACCGCGGCGAGCAACGTTCGTTTCTGCGTCACCGTGCGAGGCTATCGACTTTTCGATCGGTGTCGGACGGCGCGCTGCTCATGCCTGACGCACCCAGCGCGTGAGCAGCGTTCCGTCTTCGGCGACGAGCACGTGAGCCAGACTCATCGCGGAAGCAGCAGCTCCGTCCCAGTCTGCGATCCGCCCTGCCCGTCCTCCGACGAGGGAGGGCGACAACGTCAGACAGACATCATCCACCAGGTCTTCGGCAAGCATCGAACCGAATAGCTTAGGGCCACCCTCGCACAGAATCCGAACGAACCCTAAGCGGCTCAGGCTGGTCAGAGCAAGCTTGACATTCACTCGGCTGGTTCCGGCGTGTATTACTACTGCGCCTGCGGATTCGAGAGCTTTCGTCTTGGTCTTGGGTGCTGCATCCGTGGTTATTACGATCGGCGGAACGAAAGTGTTGGTAAATAATTGACTGTCCGGGTCTAGGTCTGCAGTTGAGGAGAGTACTGCGATCGGCGGAACTGCAGATAGACCTTGTGCACGTCGGCGTGCCTCTAGTTCCTGGTCGCTGCGGACACCGAAGTAGTTTTCAGCCTTTGCGGTGCCAGACCCGATCACTACCAAATCCGTCAACTCTCGCTGAATCCTGAACATTGCTTTGTCTGCGTGCGAGGACAGGCCTCCCGAAATTCCGTCAACTGATGACGCGCCATCTATGCTGGACACGAAAGAACCACGGACCACGACATTCGAGTTAGCAGTCGGTCTTTCGTACGAGTAAGCTTCGAAAATTTCCTCAAGAGTCAGGATGTTTGGTCCGGTAAGCGGTGTCGAGTTCTCATATATTTTTTGTATGTCAGGAATTCTGCTCAATACTATCGTCGCTCCGATCTCGGACTTGTGGGGCCAGTAGGAAGAGTCTTGCAATGGATAGATCCAAAGGCTCAGTAAGGGGGCTGGTGTAGGTTTCAGCCCCTGGCAATTGTGCGAGATATTTGCGAGCTTCTAGTACAATTCCCCCAACTACTCCTGACGAGTACTGAATCGGATCCTTTTTGCTTCGCGTTAGTTCACGTGGAACCCCAAGCATCTCTGCAGCCATGCGGAGGCACAGTTTGTCCTCATGATTTCCGTTCGTTGAAAATAACGCGCTTGGAAGTAGTGTTTTCGAAAATTGCCATGCTTCTACAGTCTGAAATATCTGAACGAACCTGTCGCAAGATTCGCCCAAAATTCGTTCGAAAAAATCAGGTATTAGTCTCTTTCGGCTAAAGTTCCTCAGAACCTGTTGCTCTATCATGCTGTTCATCTCATGAATTGCTGACGAGCTCGAAACCGGGCTATTCAATCGCTTCCCGCCGAGAAACAAGGCATCAGCGCCGCTTCCGGTGAGTATCGGACCATTGATTCCCAATCTCGAGAACTCCTTGAAGCATGCCCTAATTGGCACTGCGGAGGAAATTTCCCAAATTTCCGTACTATTTAGTAGCTTTGAGGCTGCAATCGCGGAATCGAGTAGCTCAGCCGTTGATGAGCGGACAACGTGATGCTCGAAACCTAAGTGCTTAGCGACGGCGACGGCTCCCGTCTCATCATTATGGCTCCCGTCCAGCTGGGGAGCGTCCACGGCATACGTAACCGCCACCAGGTCGATGCTCAGTCTGCGTGCAACCGCCGCCACGAGAATGGAGTCGATTCCGCCCGACAGCATAATTCCGTGCTCTAGCCCGCGGTCACTAGTCAGAGCCGTAATTCTTCGCTCTAGGTAATCTATCAATGTCCGAGCTGCTGTAGATGGACTATCGACGGTTCGCTTGATTTCCATCCGAACATCAATAATATCGCTCACATATTCGAGCGGTGCCCGGAGAGAGTCACTCATTATCCGTCCTGCCATTTCCGCTATGCGCAATCAGTTCTCTGCGAGTAAACTTGGGATCGACGATGCGGCGGAGCAGCGCAAAGAATGCAATTGGGAAAAGTGTCCCAGCCGCGACAATTGTCAGTCTTTGCCACCACGACAAATCGCCAGTGAATGCGCTCCCGAGCGTGGCTGCTATTACTGCGATTAGTGCAGTGAATAGACCGAGAATTTCGACGACCTTAAATAGTGCATCAGACGTTTGTCGGGCCGACTCTTCGCCCTGCTTGGCAATTTCGCCTCGAAAGTACTCAACCTCACTTTCGATGGTGGCTGACATGTCGCGCATAATGTTTTCGGCCAGTTTGGCAATCCTTGATTCAGTTTCCTGTTGAACTCCTATCAGTTCACGCTCGCGGACGTAATCCTGGTGGATCTTTGTTTCGGAAGCATCCAGGGTGCTTATGGCCTGGTCGATGGCCGCCGTGGCTAAACTGTATTTCCCGAGTCGTCGAAGCGCAGTAGCTTTCCTCATGTAAGTGACGCTGTCAGCGCGGTTTTGGGAAAGTAGCTTGTCTGCAATGGTAATCATCAATTCTGCCTCACGTTCTCCATCTGTAAACCACAGCGCATGGAGGAGCAATTGAAGAACCTTGTCGCTGTCAGTCTCTGACTGCACTTCTTCGACAGTAGACAGCTCGTAATCTCTGCGCTGACCCATACGGGCAAAGAGTTTCAGTGCGGTGAGGTACTCCGTCGATGAACGAAACGGTTCTGGCAAGTAAGAGAACCCGCGGTGAATGAGGGAGAAGTCAAAATTGTAGCGAGCTGAAGTCAGAAATATGTAAGATCGAAACTTCAGGTGGTCTGGGTCGAGGCGCGAGTCGTGAAGGTCTTCGACCGACATACCCAAGAGTGCAGAAGCGCCCCGTTCGCGCGCGTTCCAGGTAATTGCGTTGATAATCGGAATTGCAAGGTCGTCGCTGATGCGTGCCTCCTGACACCACCCCTCTAGCAGGCGCGGCCACTCGCGATTCGAGGCTGCGAGAGACGTGAAGTATGCGATGACGGCCCTACTGGCGGCGCGTCCGACTAAAGGGTCCTTGACAAGTTCTTTCAGCAGTTCGAGGTTGTCGGAGTTGAGCCCATCCGCCAAATCTTGGACCCTGTGTCGGCCGGAAGAAGGATCGGCGTTCTCGGCTATTTGTTCAAGCCTCGTGTACAGGTCAGGATGAGTTGCGGTCGGTGTGTCCTCCGTCATGCCGCGAGGCTAACACTGCCGATCGAGCCCGGTGTGATGTGAAGTAGGTCCCAATATGGAGAAGCTGCATGAGAGAGATCAGACCACGTCGTTACGCTCGACAAATGCCCGCACGCCTTGTCGACCGAAATCCCGTGGTTCCCTCCGATCAGTTGATCGCACAGATGGTCCCGCCGGCGATGTTCGACGACGTCAGTTTCTCCTCGTACATTCCAGACCCCAACGAGCCGACACAGGCTGCGGCGGTCGAGAAGGCAGAGGAGTTCGCGAACAAGGCGCAGAAGATCCGCAGCAAGGGCAAGCGGGGTCTCTTCGGCAAGAAGACCCCGGCCATCGGTGCCGGCCTGTACCTCGACGGCGGCTTCGGTGTGGGCAAGACTCACCTGCTCGCTTCGATTTACCACAGCGTTCCCGAGCCGAAGGCATTCGGTACGTTCGTCGAACTCACTCACGTCGTCGGTGCCCTCGGCTTCAACAAGGCTCTCGAAGAACTCTCGGACCACAGCGTGTTGTGCATCGACGAGTTCGAGCTCGACGACCCAGGCGACACGATGCTGGTCTCGCGGCTGCTCTCGGAGCTCTCACAGCGCGGAGTATCCATCGTCGCGACGTCCAACACTCTGCCCGGGCAGCTCGGTGAGGGCCGCTTCGCCGCCGAGGACTTCCTGCGCGAGATCAAGAAGCTCGGTTCGATCTTCGAGTCGGTCCGCGTCGACGGCCCCGACTACCGCCACCGCGATCTGCCTCCGGCTCCCGAGCCCACATCCGAGTCGGAGCTGATCGAGCGCGCCGAGACGGTCGAGGGCGCAACCCTGGACGATTTCGACGAGCTGTTGGCGCATCTGAGCACGCTGCACCCCTCGCGCTACGGCAAGTTGCTCGACGGCGTTCCGGCCGTGTTCTTGAAGAACGTGCACCCGGCTTCGGATCAGGCCATCGCGCTGCGACTGGTCGTCCTCGCCGACCGTCTCTACGACGCCGGTATCCCGGTGACGGCATCGGGCGGCAAGCTCGACGAGATCTTCACCGAGGAGATGTTGGCAGGCGGCTACCGCAAGAAGTACCTGCGCGCCACCTCGCGTCTGCTCGCGTTGTCTCGTTTCGCTGCAGTCGGCTGAGCGGTCGTCACAGCGTCACCTGCATGACGTAGTCGTCGTGCGTCTGGACTCCGACGACGAACGTCTTGGTGCCCACGATCTCGAATCCGTGTTTGGCGTAGAACTTCTGCGCCCGCACGTTCTGCTGATTGACGCCCAACCATGCTGCGGCACAACCGGAGTCGCGTGCGTGATTCAACGACGACGACATCAATCGGCCCGCGGCTCCGCTGCCGTGCTGGGTCGGTTGCACGTAGAGTTTGCTGATCTCCATGGCCGGCTCGTGCGAGAGGGCTGCGCGAATGTCCGGGTCCGTAGGCGTCCCGGATACGAGCATCGCATAGCCCACGACGTCTGCGTCGGCGGTCTCGTCGACGAGGACCGTTCTGGTCACGTCGGCGATGTAGTTCTCGAAGTGCTCGGCCGACAACACGTTCGAGATGAACTGCTCGATGTCCTCGGGCCGGGTTCCCGGCGGGCAGGCGAGCTGAAAGGTCGACGCGGCCACCTCGGCGACGCGATGTGCATCGGCGAGTGCTGCCACGCGCACGGTCACAGCAGATCCACCGCGTTCTTGGCATCACGCAACGACAGACCGGTTCGGTCGCGTAGCAGTTTGATGGCCGAGATCGCCTTACCCTCCGATTTGAGCGACTGCAGCCGCGGGATCAGATCGTCCCAGGGGGTCGGACCGGATTGCGCGGCATCGACGATGGTGGCCGAGGACGGAAAGGGCTCGCCGCGCTGCACGCAGTCGATCGCGTTCTTCGCGTCGAGGAGCCCGGCACCTGTTCGTTCACGAAAGACCTTGATGGCCTGGACCTTCTTGTTGGCAGCGAGCAGTCGATGAATGTCTGCGCGGGCGCTCTCGTCGAGACCGACGAGCCTGATGTTGCGTGAGGTCTCTGGGGACGAGCCGGGCTTCTTGCGAGCCAACAGCCACGCCGCGAGCACCGCGGCGTCGACGAGGACCAACGCCACGATGAACCATCCCCAGGTCGGCATGCCTTAGTAGACCACTTCAGCGCGACGGGTCGAAGAGCGGGACGACAACCGACGAATCGGACGTCGGAGTACCGAACAACGAGGCGGCACCGGCAAGGGTCTTCGTCGCTGCGTCGTACTTGGCCGGAGCGAGGTCGTGGCCTGCACCCTCGATGTCGACGAGCAGTGTGGGGGCCGGGACGAGCGCGAGCGCAGCGCTCAGTTCGGCAGTGGTGCCGAACGGGTCCTTCGTACCGTGCACCACCACCGCTGGTGTCCGTAGTTCGGGAAGGTGATGGGTACGAGCTTTCTCCGGCTTGCCCGGCGGGTGCAGGGGATAGGACGTCAGGACGAGTCCGTCGACGAGACCCGGTTGTTCGGCCGCGATCATCGACCTTGCCTGCCACCGTAGGAATGCCCACCGAATGCGATGAATCCGTCGGTCTCGGCGCGAAGGCGTTCGACGGCCTCGGCGATGCCCAGCCGGTCCTCGGCCGACCGGGACGGGTGCGGCGGTCCCTTGGGCTTGCGTACTCGAAAGGGAAGGTCGAACCGCAGCACCGTGAACCCGGCTGCTGTCCATACTGCGGCGATGCGCTGCAGCAGCAGCGACTCGCAGTTTCCGCCCGCACCGTGCGTCAGAACGAGGCCGCCGCGTGACGGTATCGAGGGTGTGTGCAGAAAGGCGACGCCCCCGCCGAGATCGATGTCGGCGGGGGCGTCGGGTCCATCGAGTTCAGGCATCGTTCGAGGACGTTACCTTTTCCTGGGTGTCGACGTGATCCGTGTCAGCGTCGTCAGCAGACCCGTCGGAGTCGGTGGAGCCCTGTTCATCGGCGTCCACCATCTCACCGTTGTCGTCGACCATGTCCGCGAAGGCGGTCCCGGCGACGGTGCCGTTGGTTCCCGGAAGGGCCACGGTGGGCCGGGCACCGGGGCGATACCGGTCGTCGAGGCCCTCGACGGACTTCTTCGCCTCTTCCAGGGTGGCGTCGTCGACTGTGGGTTCGCTCTGAGCATCGTCCGACACGTGAGTGTCCTTCCGTCGAAGTGTGTGCGTCGTCTCCACTGTGCACTTCTATGGCGTGAATCACCACAATTGATTTCGGGATGCGCGCCGATGACCCGTCGAAGAGGTCGAATCGACCGCGTGACGCGAACAACTCATGTCCATTCTCTTCATCGAACTCTCGCCAGAAACGGACGAATGCCGCACACTCATCTCACGTTTCCCGCACCAGAAGGAATCCATGGACGACTCGGTATTGATCTCGACGTTTCTGCCCATCGCACTCGCGATCATCATGTTCGGACTCGGACTGTCGCTGACCGTCGAGGATTTCCGACGCACCGCGCGCACGCCGCGGGCCGTTGTGATAGCCCTGGCTCTCCAAATCTTGGTTCTTCCTGTTCTCGCATTCGGACTGATTCTGCTGTTCGACCTGCCGCCATTGCTGGCTGTCGGAGTGATGCTGCTGGCCGCATCTCCGGGCGGGACCACCGCGAACCTGTTCTCGCACCTGTTCCGTGGGGACGTCGCACTCAACATCACATTGACTGCGGTCAATTCGGTTCTCGCGGCCGTGACCATTCCCGTCATCACCAACTTCGCCATCGCTTACTTCGATGCAGACGGTGAATTGGGCCTGCAGTTCGGCAAAATAGTGCAGGTCATAGCTATCGTGCTGATTCCGGTGGCACTCGGAATGCTGGTGCGCAGTCGATCCTTGGCGTTCGCCGAACGCGCGGATCGACCGGTCCGGATCTTCTCGATCGTCATCTTGGTGTTGGTGGCGGTCGGCGCCCTTGTCGGCGAGCGATCAAACGTTGTCGGTTACCTCGAACAGGTCGGACTGGTGACGGGGTTGTTCTGCTTGGCAAGCCTTGCCATCGGCTACGGTGCTGCGCGACTGCTGAAGATGGGTGAGCCGCAGTCCATCGCGATCTCGATGGAAATCGGAATCCATAACACCACCGTTGCCCTCACAGTCGCGTTGAGCGTGCTCCAAAGCACCGAGGTGGCGATACCGGCCGCTGTCTACTCGTTCCTCATGTACGTATTTGCCACGGCATTCGGTTATCTGGTTACCGGACGGACCCGCACACAGGTCTCGTCATGACGTCGGGCAGCACGGATCGAAGGCGACTCCGGTACAAACAAATCAGGCCCCC
>NZ_BAOX01000245.1:0-7459 GCF_000813105.1 Rhodococcus sp. BS-15
TCGACGGAGACGATGCTCTGACGGCTCACCCCGCAGATGCTGCCGAGTTCGGCCTGAGTGATGCGTGCCAGTTTGCGATGTGCGCGAACGTTGTTCGTTCCGGACATACGCGAAAGTCAACTCTGCTTGTCATTTTTTGTCAAGCTTGCTTGTCATTTCGACGCTTTAACGTCCGCGTAACGCGGGAAACAGACTCGTCACCGCAGAAAATACCAACGCAATACTCGCCCTTTACTGTTCGCAATCGCGAATACAACTCCGTATACAAAACTTCCGAAAGGCCCGTAGATGCCTGCTGTCTCGAAGCGCATGTCCGTCAAGCGCGTCATGGTCGTTCCCGCAGCGCTGGCTGCATTGAGCCTGGTCGCCACCGCGTGCGGAAGTAAGGCGAGCGACACCACCTCCGCCGATGGCGGCGGCGGTTCTGCCACCTCGTGTGTCGACACCTCCGGTGACACCATCAAGGTCGGCTCGCTCAACTCCCTGTCCGGCACCATGGCGATCAGCGAAGTGACGGTTCGCGATTCGATCGCACTGGCCGTCGAGGAGATCAACGCATCCGGTGGCGTCAAAGGCAAGCAGATCGAGATCGTCGCCGAGGACGGCGCGTCCGAGCCGACGGTGTTCGCCGAAAAGGCCGAGAAGCTGATCAGCAGTGACTGTGTCGCAGCCGTTTTCGGCGGCTGGACCTCGTCGAGCCGCAAGGCGATGCTGCCGGTGTTCGAGGACAACGACGCTCTCCTCTACTACCCGGTTCAGTACGAGGGCCTCGAGGCGTCGAAGAACATTTTCTACACCGGTGCCACCACCAACCAGCAGATCATCCCGGCCCTGGACTACCTCAAGGAACAGGGCGTCACGTCCCTCTACCTGGTGGGCAGCGACTACGTGTTCCCACAGACGGCCAACCGCGAGATCAAGGCCTACGCCGCGGCGAACGGTATCGAGATCGTCGGCGAGGATTACACCCCGCTCGGCTCCACCGACTTCTCCACCATCGTCAACAAGGTTCGTACCGCGGATGCCGACGCCGTGTTCAACACCCTCAACGGTGATTCGAACGTCGCATTCTTCCGCGAGTACACCAATGCCGGACTCAAAGCCGCGGATATGCCTGTTCTTTCGGTGTCCATCGCCGAGGAAGAGGTCGCCGGCATCGGCGCTCAGAACATCGCAGGCCAGCTGACCTCCTGGAACTACTACCAGACGGTCGACTCCCCCGAGAACACCAAGTTCGTCGCCGACTACAAGGCCAAGTACGGTGCCGACAAGCCCACCTCGGACCCGATGGAAGCCGCCTACACCTCGGTGTACCTGTGGAAGAACACCGTCGAGAAGGCCGATTCCTTTGCGGTAGCAGACATTCAGGCCGCCGCCGACGGCGTCAGCTTCGCTGCTCCCGAGGGCGAGGTCGTCATCAACGGCGACAATCACCACATCTCCAAGACCGCACGCATCGGTGAGATCCGCGCCGACGGACTGATCTACACCGTCTCCGAGTCGCCGGAACCCATCGAGCCCGATCCGTTCCTGGAGACCTACGACTGGGCCGCCGACCTCAACTGACCAAGAGTGCCTGCGGCAGTGGTGCGGTTAGGTGCCCCCTGGGGCGCTCAACCGCACCACTGCCGCAGGCACCATAGAAGGAGCCCTCCATGGACGTCGTGATCGGACAGTTGTTCACCGGCCTGTCGATCGGATCCATTCTTCTCCTCGCCGCCCTCGGGCTGTCCCTGACTTTCGGTCAGATGGGCGTCATCAACATGGCGCACGGCGAGTTCATCATGGCCGGTTCGTACACGGCCTACGTGGTGCAGCAGATCGTCTCCACCGGCGGCGCATCACTGTTCATCTCTCTGATCGTCGGCTTCCTCGTCGGCGGTGCCATGGGAGTGTTGTTGGAGGTCACGCTGATTCAGCGCATGTACCACCGGCCACTCGACACCCTGCTCGTCACGTTCGGCGTCGGGCTCATCCTGCAACAGCTCGCACGCGATGTCTTCGGCGCTCCGGCGGTCAACGTCGTGACGCCGGACTGGCTGCGAGGCGGCGTGGACATCCTCGGTGCCGTGGTTCCCAAGACCAGAATCTTCATCCTCGTGCTCGCAATCGTCGCCGTCGTCGCGCTGTCGGTGGCACTGAAGAAGACCGCGATGGGTCGACGCATCCGCGCGGTGGTGCAGAACCGCGATCTCGCGGAGACCTCGGGTATCTCGAGCCGTAGGACGGACATCTCGACGTTCTTCCTCGGCTCCGGTCTCGCCGGTGTCGCCGGCGTCGCGCTCACCCTGATCGGTTCCACCAGTTCCACTGTGGGACAGAGCTATCTGATCGACGCCTTCCTGGTCGTCGTCGTAGGCGGCCTCGGCCAGATCAAGGGTGCGGTCATCGCGGCCTTCGCTCTCGGAATTCTCAACTCGTTCATCGAGTACAGCACCACGCGTCGATCGCCAAGGTCATCGTGTTCGTGCTCATCGTGATCTTCCTGCAGGCCCGCCCGCAGGGCTTGTTCGCCGTCAAGACAAGGAGCCTGGTATGAGCGAGTTCATCGCCAAGCGCGGCGCTCTACTGGGATTCGCGCTCGCCGCGATTCTGTTGTTCGCCGTCGCTCCGGCCGTCCTCAGCGAGTTCCGGCTGAACCTGCTGGGCAAGTTCATCTGCTACGCCATCGTGGCCGTCGGAATCGGATTGGCATGGGGGCGTGGCGGAATGCTCACCCTCGGTCAGGGTGTCTTCTTCGGCATCGGTGCTACATCATGGCCATGCACCTGAAGATCTCCGACGCCGATCTGCGCGGCGACGACGTACCGGACTTCATGTCGATCGCCGGTATTCGCGAACTGCCCTCGTACTGGGTGCCGTTCACCTCGCCGATCACCACCGTCCTGGGCATTCTGTTCGTGCCCGCCCTGGTGGCACTGGTGCTCGGTCTCGGCGTGTTCAAGCGTCGGGTCAAGGGCGCGTACTTCGCGATCCTCAGCCAGGCACTCGCCGCCGCGTTCGCCATTCTGCTGATCGGTCAGCAGACCACGGGCGGCTCCAACGGGCTCAACAGGTTTCGCACGTTCTTCGGGTTCAACCTCAACGATCCCGCCAACAAGCAGATGCTCTTCTTCATCGCCGCAGGAGTACTGCTCGTCGTCGTCGCCATCACCCGCCAGCTGATGTACTCACGCTACGGCGAACTGCTGGTGGCGGTGCGCGATCAGGAGGAGCGTGTGCGGTTCCTCGGGTACGACCCCGCCAACGTCAAGATCGTGGCCTACGTGGCCGCGGCGTTCTTCGCGGGTCTCGCAGGCGCACTGTTCGTTCCGATCGTCGGCATCATCTCCCCCAACGACGTGGGCATCGTCCCGTCCATCGCGTTCCTCATCGGTGTCGCGATCGGCGGTCGAACCACGCTGCTCGGCCCGGTCCTCGGCGCGCTCGGCGTCGCCTGGGCTCAGACCACACTGTCCGAGCAGTTCCCGTCGGGCTGGACCTACGCGCAGGGTCTGCTGTTCGTGGTGGTCGTCGGGTTCTTCCCCGCCGGTATCGCGGGACTGTTCGCACTGCGCAAACGCAAGAAGGAATCCGAACCGGTCCCCGAGTCGAGCGAAGAGCCAGAGAAGGAACTGACGCGATGATTCATGTCGAAGGTCCGCATCCCACGTTCGGCGGCAACGCCGGCATGTCGAGTCAGTACCTCGAAGTACGAGACCTGACAGTCAGTTTCGACGGTTTCAAGGCCAACACCAACGTCGATCTGACGCTGATGCAGGGCGATCTACGCTTCCTCATCGGGCCCAACGGTGCTGGCAAGACCACGCTGATCGACGCCATCACCGGCCTCGTCCCGGCCACCGGCTCGGTGACGAAGTCCGGCGTGGAACTGCTCGGCAAGAAGGTACATCAAATCGCCCGCCTCGGCATCGGGCGAACCTTCCAGACCGCCAGCATCTTCGAGAATCTGACGGTATTGCAGAACCTGGACATCGCCGCCGGTTCCGGTCGGTCCGTGCTGACGATGCTGCGACGTCGAGGATCGGTGCTACCTCAGATCGAGGAGGCCCTCGAGACCATCGGTCTGACGGCCGAGCGCGACAAGCCCGCGGGAATTCTCGCGCACGGTCAGAAGCAGTGGCTCGAGATCGGAATGCTGTTGGTGCAGAACGCCGACGTGCTTCTGCTCGACGAGCCGGTCGCAGGCATGAGTCACGAGGAACGCGAGGAAACCGGGCAGCTGCTGCAGCGCATCGGCGGTGAGCGGACAGTGGTGGTGGTCGAGCACGACATGGACTTCATGCGCATGTTCGCCACCTCGGTGACGGTGTTGGCCGCCGGTCGGGTCCTGGCCGAGGGCACGGTGGCCGAGGTGCAGGCAGATCCGAAGGTCCAAGAGGTCTATCTCGGTACCGCCGCTGCGGGCGAGGAACTCGACCATATTGCAGAAGAAGGAGCCGATCATGCTTGAACTGGTGGATGTGCGTACCGGTTACGGGCGCAGCGAAGTGATTCACGGTGCGTCGCTGACGGTTCCGGCCGACGGTGTCGCGGCGGTGATGGGGCACAACGGTGCAGGCAAGACCACTCTGCTGCGAGCAGCGGTCGGACTGCTCAAGGTCAACTCCGGCAAGGTCATGTTCGACGGCGAGGACGTCAGCGCGTTGCGTCCCAGCGCCCGCGTCGCCCGCGGACTCGCCTACGTGCCGCAGGGTCAGCAGTCGTTCGGCCAGTTGACCACGGCCGAGAATCTGCAGGTAGTCGCCGACGGTCGCAAGCGCGGCAAAGCGCTCGTCGACGAGGCACTCGATCTGTTTCCGGCGTTGAAGGAATTGCTCGGTCGCCGAGCGGGATTGCTCTCGGGTGGTCAACGCCAGCAGCTCGCGATCGCGCGGGCACTGATCACCGAACCGCGGATGTTGATCCTGGACGAGCCAACCGAGGGCATCCAGCCGTCGGTCGTCGCCGAGATCGAACGCACCGTCATCGAACTCACTCGACGCGGAGGACTGGGAGTGTTGTTGGTGGAGCAGCACATCGGCTTCGCCCTCGAGTCGGCGCAGAACTACTACATCCTCGAGGCCGGCCGCATCACGTCCACCGGTGTGGGCGGAACCGAGTCCGAGGCGGACGTCCGCGCAGCCATGGCAATCTGACCGGACACATCGTGCCGCGCAAGGACCTTCGCGAGAAGGTCTATTCGTCACTGCGCCGGGATCTGGTCTCCGGCGCCATCAGCTCCACGGAACGGCTCGGCGAGGAGCGTCTCGCCGAGCTGTACGGTGTCTCGCGTACTCCGGTGCGCGAGGCACTGGCGCGGCTGCAGGCCGACGGCCTCGTCACCCGCGACGAAGCCGGGCTGCACGCCTATCGCCCCCGGATCGGCGACCTGCCCGACCTGTACGAGCTGCGCTCCACTCTCGAAGCCCGCGGCATCACTCGATCGATGTCGCACCCGGTCGATCGGTCGTCGCTGTCGAACCTGTTGGACACCTGGATCGGTTTGCGTGCCGACCCGCCCGGGACCACCGACGATCTGGTGTCCCTGGACGAGAACTTCCACGTCACCTTGTTGGCTGCCTCGGGCAACCCGGCGCTGACCGAGGCACTGTGCACCGTGAACGCGAAGGTGCGTCCGGTTCGGATACTCGGCGGACTCGACGCCGCAGCCGTCGTCTCGGCCATCGATCAACACATCGACATCGTCGAGCGCGTTCTCGCCGGGGCGCTGGACTCGGCACTGGAACTGCTACTGGCACACATCGATTCCTCGCGGGACCGAGTGGTCGAGCGGGCCGAGCAAGCCGCGGCGCTGGCGGGCGCGGTCCGGATGTGAGTCGGTTTACTCCGAGAGAATCCGATCGATGTCGTCGAGCACGGTCTGCCCGCCCATGGGCCCGACGCCGGTGATCCAATACGACAGGTCCACCGCGTGCGGATTCGGTAGTACCGCGGCGTTGGCGGTGATCGACGCCGGAATCGCTGCGGGGTCCGACGGGTCAGAGGCGGTGACGACGATCAGATCAGCGGCCGCCTCGGCCGCCAGCTCGGGCGAGAGGTCGACCGAGATCTCGTCGGCCCATTCCGGCCTCGGCGGGGTGGTGAAGCCTGCGCACTCGAGGGTGCTTCCGGCGAACGACGTCGGCCCGTACAGGGTCAGTTCGCCTGCGCGGGGGCGAATCAACTGTGCGGTCTTTCCAGCGGTGTCGTGCTTCTCGGCGATCTCGGCACACCGATTTTCGTAGGCGGTGAGCAGCTCCTCCGCTGTGTCCTCCTTGCCGAGGGTGCGTCCGACGAACCGGACGTTCTCGCGCCACGGATCGGACTGGGATGCCATGAACACCGTCGGAGCAATGGCGGCGAGTTGGTCGTAGTACTCGGCGTGCCGAGTCTCCGTTCCCAGGATGAGATCCGGTTGCAGGGCCGCGATGTCCTCGATGGTCGGTTCGGCAACCGTACCGACGGTCGCGATGTCCGCGGCCTCCGTCCCGAGGTACGACGGCACTCCACTGTCCTCGCTGAGCACCGCGGTCCCGACGGGCACGACGCCGAGGGCGACGGTGGTGTCGAGCTCGACCGGCTCGAGGGTGACGACGCGCAGCGGGGTCTCGGGAACGTCGACCGTTCCCCGGACCGTCTCGATCGATCGCGTCGCGCTGACGTCGGTATCGGAGGTGGCCTCGGTGGACGAACACGCCGTCGCAGCCACACCGAGGGCGGCGATGGTGAGCGCGAGGGCCGTGATGCGGGCATGGGACTTCGTCAAGGGTCCTCCGAGGGAAAGTTGTACAGAATCATAAAGAGGGTAGCCTATCCTTCTACTTCCCGGTGACGCCCGGCCGGGCAGTCGGTACGGTGTGGCTGTGACCACACCACGTATTCCGTCCGGTACCGCCAAAACTCTCGGACCCATCAACTGGGTCATCTGCAAGGTGATCGCCAAAGGCGCGGGGGTGCCGAATCCCCACCTGTTCACCACCCTCGGGCGCACCGGCGGTCTCTACCGAGCATGGCTGTTCTACAGCGGCCATCTGATGCCGGGCGGCAAGATCTCCCGCAAGGAAACCGAGATGGTGATCCTGCGCGTGGCGCACCTGCGCGAATCCGCCTACGAGATGGACCATCACATTCGGCTGGGCAAGCGGGCGGGCATCGACCGGGATCTGCTCGAGCTGATCAAGACCGGACCCGACGCACCGGGCCTGTCGACGCGGTATCGGACCATTCTGACCGCAGTCGACGAACTCGTCGCCACGAAGATTCTCTCCGACGCGACCTGGAACGAACTCGCCACCCAGTTCGACGAGCGGAGGCTCATCGAATTCGTCCTGCTGGTCACCCAATACGACGGGCTGGCCACCACTCTCGCAACCCTGCGCGTCGAACGCGATTACGGCGACCGCCCACCGCGGCCATGAGCAAGTCAGCCGAGGCCGCGCTGCACCGCGCGCTCGCCATGATCGAGCCGGCGACGCTG
>NZ_BAOX01000244.1:0-7461 GCF_000813105.1 Rhodococcus sp. BS-15
GGCCGAACTGGAGCCGACCACCCCCCAGCGAGACGCCACCGCCGTCCGATCCGGGCGCACCGCCCCCCGCCGTCCGGTCCCTGCGTCGACCCCGATTCGGCGGTGATCGCGACGTGCCTGGACACCACGGGCGGACTCGTCGCGCTCCCCGATGGACAGTCGGCACTGGTTGCCGAGCGTCGCACCGGTCGCATCATGGAGGTCGCTGCAGGCCGGACGCCGGTCGAGGTGGCCCGAGTCGACGTGGACGGCACCGGTGACGGCGGCCTTCTCGACATCGCGCTGTCTCCGACGTACATCGAGGACGGGTTGCTCTACGCCCTCATCACCACATCCGCGGACACCAGGGTGGTCCGACTCGCTCAGGGCGACGTACCCAAGGACATTCTGACCGGCATCCCCCGCGGCGCGGCGGGCAATCGCGGAGCGATCGACTTCTACACACCGAACGAACTACTCGTGCTCACCGGCGACAACGGCGATCCAGCTGCGGCTGCGAGCCCGAACTCCCTGTCCGGCAAGTTGTTGCGGGTTACCTCACTGTCTCCGACGACGAACCCACCGCGACCGCAGATCGCACTGAGCGGCATCGGTACGGCGGGCGACGTCTGCACCGACGGCACCGGAAACATCTACGTCACCGACCGCACAGCGCTCGAAGATCGTCTGCAGCGCATCGACACTCTCGGCGCGGTGTTCAACCCGGTGTGGACGTGGCCGGACCGTCCCGGTGTTGCCGGATGCGCAGCGGGCGCAGGTGGAGTGGCCGTAGCCCTCACGACGGCCAAAGCTGTTGCAGCACTGACCACGGACCCGAACACCGGAGCTGTCTCGGCCGAACCGACACTGCTCATCCAGGACGAGTACGGCCAGTTGAACGGTGCGACGAGTTCGGCCGATGGGCAGATCCTGGTGGGCACCGTCAACAAGAACGGGCCGACCGTCGGACCCACCGACGACCGCGTCGTCAAGGTGCCGTTCCCCGGCGGCGGCGGAGGCGGCTTCGACTGAACGAGAGACGACTGCGGCCGAGCGCGTATCGCGCTCGGCCGCAGTCTTTCTCGGTCGTGATCAGGGCTGGCCGCAGGCCTCGAGTACGAGTTCCTTCACGCGAGCAGCATCGGCTTGGCCGCGTGTCGCCTTCATCACCGCACCGACGATGGCACCGGCGGCCTGAACCTTGCCGCTGCGGATCTTCTCGACCACACCGGGATTCGCTGCGAGCGCCTCGTCCACGGCGGCCTGCAACTTGGTGTCGTCCTTCTCCAGTACGAGATTGCGCGCCGCCATGACCTGCGCAGGCTCACCCTCACCCGCCAGCACCCCGTCAACCACCTGACGGGCACCGTTGTTGTTGAGCTTGCCGTCGGCGACCAACGCGGCCACCTCGGCAACCTGAGCCGGAGTGATGGACAGATCGGTCAGTTCGACCCCGGCGATGTTGGCCTGCTGCGCCAGGTACGACACCCCACCACGACCGCGCCGCCTGCGCCGACGCACCCGCCTCGACCGTCGCCGCGACGAGCTCGAGCGCACCGGAGTTCACCAGATCGCGCATCTCCTCGTCGGAGACGCCCCACTCCTTCTGAATCCGACCGCGGCGCAACCACGGCAGCTCGGGCAACGTCGTCCGAAGCTCCTCGATCCAGGCCGCGTCGGGAGCGACGGGCGCAAGGTCGGGCTCGGGGAAGTAGCGGTAGTCCTCGGCGGTCTCCTTCTTGCGGCCTGCGGTGGTGGTGCCGTCCGACTCCTGGAAGTGCCGAGTCTCCTGCGTCACCTCTCCGCCCGATTCGAGAACCGCTGCCTGACGCCGCATCTCGTACCGAACGGCAACCTCGACGCTCTTGAGCGAGTTGACGTTCTTCGTCTCGGTGCGCGTGCCGAATTCGGTTGCCGTCTTCGCCATCAGAGACACGTTGGCATCGCAGCGCAACGAGCCCTGATCCATCCGCACGTCGGAGACGTTCAGAGACTTCAACAGGTCACGCAGCGCGGTGACGTACGCGCGTGCGACCTCGGGCGCACGCGCACCGGTTCCCGTGATGGTCTTGGTCACGATCTCCACCAACGGCACACCGGCACGGTTGTAATCGAGCAGCGAATGCGACGCGCCCTCGATGCGGCCGGTCGCTCCGCCGACGTGCGTCGACTTACCGGTGTCCTCCTCCATGTGCGCACGCTCGATCTCGACTCGAAACGTGCTGCCGTCGTCGAGCAGCACATCGAGGTAGCCCTCGGTCGCGATGGGCTCGTCGTACTGCGAGATCTGATAGTTCTTCGGCTGATCCGGGTAGAAGTAGTTCTTGCGAGCGAACCGTCCCCACGGGGTGATCGAGCAATTGAGCGCCAGCCCGATCCGAATCGCCGACTCCACCGCAGCAGAGTTCACCACCGGAAGCGCGCCGGGAAGGCTCAGGCACACCGGGCACACCTGCGTGTTCGGCTCGGCACCGAACTCGGTGGGGCAGCCGCAGAACATCTTGGTCGCCGTGCCCAACTCCACATGGACCTCCATGCCCAACACGGGGTCGAACTTGGCGAGCACATCGTCGTAATCGATCAAATCGACGGTTGCAGCAGTCATGGTCAGTAGTTTATGCATTGCATTCGACGCGCGAGTAACCACGTGCACTCGTTACCGTGCACGGGTGACTCCCCCAGAGAAGCAGACACTGGCCATGACCGTGCTGATGACACCCGACATGGCCAACTTCTCCGGCAACGTCCACGGCGGCACGATCCTGAAGTTCCTGGACCAGGTGGCGTACGCCTGCGCCAGTCGCTACGCGGGGGCCTACGTCGTGACTCTGTCGGTCGATCGCGTCGTGTTTCGCGAACCCATCCACGTCGGAGAACTGGTCACGTTCTCTGCGTCGGTCAACTACACCGGCCGCACATCCATGGAGGTCGGCATCCGAGTGGAGACCGAGAACATTCAGTGCGGTGAATTACGCCACACCAACAGTTGCTACTTCACCATGGTCGCGATCGGCGACGACGGCAAGCCGAAGACACTGCCTCAGTTGACGCCGACCACCGAGGTCGGTGCTCAGCGTTTCGAGGCAGCGCGGCGACGACGCGAACTGCGCCGCGAGACCGAGGAACGTGAGGCCGAAATCCAGGAGGCCGCCGGTCGCATCTGACGGCTCACGCCGTCGCACCGGAGTCAGCCGAAGAACGCGGCGGCGTCGTCGTATCGGGTCTGCGGTACCCGCTTGAGTTGCTTGGTGGCCTCGGCCAGAGACACCAGGCCGATCTCGGTGCCGCGCAACGAGACCATCTTGCCGAAGTCTCCCGAATGGGCCGCATCGGTCGCGTTGACGCCGAATCGTGTTGCGAGAACGCGGTCGTACGGCGTCGGCGTTCCACCGCGCTGGACGTGGCCCAGCACCGTGGTGCGTACTTCCTTGTTGATGCGGCGTTCGATCTCGACACCGAGCTGATGGGCAACCCCGGTGAATCGAACGTGGCCGAACTCGTCGATACCGCCGTCGAGAAGCTTCATCGAGCCCTCCATAGGCTTGGCCCCCTCGGCCACGACACAGATGAAGTGCGAGTCTCCACGCTGAAAACGCTTGCGTACCAACGTGCACACTTCTTCGACGTCGAACGGCTGCTCGGGGATGAGCGTCATGTGCGAACCCGACGCCAGGCCTGCGTGCAGAGCGATCCACCCCGCGTGACGACCCATCACCTCGACGAGCATCACGCGCTGATGGGATTCTGCGGTGCTGTGCAGACGGTCGATCGCATCGGTGGCGATCGTCAGCGCCGTGTCGAAGCCGAATGTGACGTCGGTGCAGTCGATGTCGTTGTCGATCGTCTTCGGCACACCGACCACGGGCACACCCTCTTCCGACAACCACGCTGCCGCGGTGAGAGTCCCTTCGCCACCGATCGGGATCAACACGTCGATGCCGTTGTCCTCGAGAGTCTGCTTGACCCGGTCCAGTCCGGCGCGCAACACATCCGGATTGGTGCGCGCGGTGCCGAGCATCGTGCCGCCCTTGGTGAGCAACCGGTCGTTGCGGTCGTCGTTGCGCAGTTGCACCCGACGGTCTTCGAGAAGCCCGCGCCATCCGTCCTGGAAACCGACGACAGTGGAGCCGTACCGCGCGTCCGCGGTGCGTACGACTGCGCGAATCACCGCGTTGAGCCCTGGGCAATCGCCGCCTCCGGTCAGAACTCCGATGCGCATCGATTTTCGCCTCTCTGACAGGGAGTGGAGCCTGCGGCACAACCACAGACCGTTCTTTCGGTGAAGCCCAATATCGAATGCCACCTTAATCGTCCGTCTCGACGTGCGCGCGTCGATACCCTTCGAACCGTTTCGTGACGAGCTGTGCCCAGCTGGGTACAGCTCGCTGTTCGCCTCGATCGGGCGAGCACCACCCGGGTCGGCCGTTGGCGCGCCTGGGTTCGCTACAGGCGCGGCCGACGTCCGCGCGTATCAGCGACCGCGAATGGTCTCGCGCGAGTCCTTGTCGTCCAGCCTGCCGAACTTATGGGTGAGAAGTGTTTCAAGTTTGTCCAGCGCCTCGGCAAAAGCGGTGAGGACCCTAGCTGACGACGCGGTGACGGTCACGGGTTCCTGGCCTGCTGGGCGGGCCTCCATCAAGCACCGGATGTCATCGGCGGTCTCGCGGCCCGCGCTCTCGTCACGAAAGCTGATATCGATGCGCGTGAGGTGGTCGGAGAATCGGTCGAGGGCGCTCACAACATCTGTTTCGATGCGTTCTCGAAGTTGACCGGTGATGTCGACATTGGCGTCGGTACGAACGTGGATATCCATGCGAATGCAACTCCTGGGCTCGGGTAGGTCCCTTACTCAACCAGGGTCGACATCATGTCGGCAGTGCCGATAGTCCTTTCCGAGGGAGGCAAAAGATGTCCCAAGCTCGGGCGTGGGATGCTGCGCGCGTCGGTATCGTTCGGTCCTCACTTCGGGGTGACGACACCGGTCTCGTAGGCCAGTACGACCGCCTGGGCGCGGTCGCGCAGTCCGAGCTTCGCAAGAACCTTGCCCACGTGCGTTTTCACGGTCTGCTCGGCCAGGAACAGTGAACCCGCTATCTCGGAGTTGGACATGCCGGTGGCGACGAGTTCGAGAACCTCGCGTTCCCGCGGAGTCAGATCGCTCAAACGCCCAGAGGTGTGTCGCCGCGCTCCCCGCCTGGAGGTGACGTCGGCGATGAGCCGTCTCGTCACCGACGGTGCCAGCAACGCGTCACCTGCCGCGACGACCCGAACACCTCTGATCAACTCCTCGGCCGGTGCATCCTTGAGCAGAAAGCCACTTGCACCGAGTGCCAGGGCCTCGTAGACGTAATCGTCGATGTCGAACGTCGTCAGCATCAGAATGCGCACCGGCGACGGAAGTGACGCAGAGAGAATTGCGCGTGCGGCATCGAGACCGTTCATCTCGGGCATCCGAACGTCCATCAGCACCACGTCGGGCAACAACCGGGCGACCTCGCTGACCGCGGTCCTGCCGTTGTCGGCGTCTCCGACGACCGAGATGTCGGCCTGAGCACCGAGAAGCGCACCGAACCCCTGCCGCACCATCGCTTGGTCGTCGGCGATGAACACCGTTGTAGCCACGCGCAACAGCCTAGGCGAGATCGTTCCGGACAACCGGTGCCGTCGAGATCGGCATGCCGTTCGGAACGTGCACCGCGACCTCGAATCCGCCGTCGGGCAGAGCGGTGGCATGCAGCCAGCCGTGCGCCGCGCGCGCACGATCGCGCATACCCGCAATCCCGTGCCCACCGGTATCGGCTCCAACGGTGCGTCCGACACTTTTGCTCGGTGACGGCGCATTGACCACGGTCATGACCACCGTGCTCGGCCCGACCGTGATGTCGACGGTCACCGCAGCGTCGGGGGCGTGCCGGGCAGCATTGGACAGCGACTCCTGCAGAATTCGGTACAGCGCCAAACCTGTTGTGTCGGAGATCGAATCGACCGGACCGGTGACAGTCCACCGCACATCCATACCTGCCTTGCGACTCGCCTGCAGGGTACGTTCGAGATCGAGTGCATTCGGTGCCGGTGCGTCCTGCCACTGCTGTCCGTCGCTGCGCAGCACCCCCAGCATCCCCCGGATCTCGTTGAGCGCTTCCCGTGCGGTAACTGCGATCGACTCGAATTCCTTTGCTGCGGCGACAGATACGTCATCGAGCCGATACGGCGCACTCTGCGCCTGCACGACGACCATCGACATGTGGTGTGCAACGACGTCGTGCAGATCCCGGGCGATCTTTGCCTTCTCCTCGAGAACGGTGCGTCGGGTGCGCTCGAGTTCACTGACTTCCTCTTGCTGCGCGAGCTGCCTGCGGGAGAGAACGAGCCAGCGGATCAACAGTCCGAACACCACGACTGCGGTCAGTCCGACCGACCAGCCGACGCCGTCCGAGCCCGGCACGTAGGCGAAGAACACCAGCACGCTGGACAACCAGGCCACGAGCAGCAGCGACGGCGGCGAGCGCAGAGCGACGGCGAACAACAACGACAGCAGAACGAGAATGTGCACTACCTGCCAGGGATAGTCGTAGCCCGGCACGCGATCGAACGCCACCGGAATCACCAGTGCGGACAGCGCCGAGACCGCCCACCCCAGTGCGGGATTGATGCGGATCAACGCGAACGGAAACGCGGCGAGCGCGCCGACGATCGGCAGTAACGGTCCCGAAACATCATGTGTCAACGGCAACGTCGGCCACGAGATCGAATACAGCACCGCCGTGACGGCCACGATGAGTACGTCGATCGAGCGGAAGCCGGCAATGCGAGTCGCACTCGACGCCGAACTACGCCGGTGCCGGGTTCTGTCGCTCTGTTCTTACGCACGGACCGAGCTTAAGGAGTGTGAGCCGACCAGGTCGTCATACCTGAGTATCACTTCGGTCCACTACCGAGGTCTCGGGTCACGCCCCGAACGCCCTCTACGGGCGCTGCAGAACGAGACTTCGGTCCGATGTTCGACGGGTACATCGCTCCCTAGCGTCGAAAGCCATGAACAGGAACACTTCTCGCGCCGTGATGTGCACGGCTGCAGCGATCGTAGCGGTGACGGCAACGACCGGCGCAGCATCGACACCGCCCGCTGCCGACTTCACTTCACCTGTCGCGGTCTCGGTGCACGCACTGGTCACCGAGTCCGCGGACACCGCCGCCCTGACCATCCCCGACGACTTCGGGTCGGTGATGGGGTACCGGCCTCGGGTGCAGGACGACATGGCAGAGAACCCACACGGCGACTGTTCGTCGCCCGTTCCGCTGCCGTCCGACTTCGATTCCGCATGCAGGGCCCACGATCTGGGCTACGACCTGATTCGGTACGCCGCTGCGACAGGAACGACAGTGGACCCGCAGTGGCGCAGATCGATCGATGCCCAGCTCGAAGGCCGCATGCACGCCGCCTGCACGGACCGGCCCGATGACGGGGCCTCGCCAGGTCTG
>NZ_BAOX01000243.1:0-7472 GCF_000813105.1 Rhodococcus sp. BS-15
GTCCGCCTTCTCCGGGGCGCGCGAGGGTGCCTTGCGCACGGTGCCGGTGGCGTCGGTGGCGATACCGAGGTCGGTGAACAGGTGCGGCGAGCTCGAGTAGGTCTCGACCGGATCCGGCATGCCGAGATCGAGCGCCTTGTCGATCAGCTGCCAACGGGGGATGTCGTCCCAGTCGACCAGAGTGACCGCGATGCCGGTGCGTCCTGCGCGGCCGGTGCGGCCGATGCGGTGCACGTAGGTCTTCTCGTCCTCGGGGCACTGATAGTTGATGACGTGGGTGACGTCGTCGATGTCGATACCGCGGGCTGCGACGTCGGTAGCAACCAGAACGTCGATCTTGCCCGTCCGGAACGACTTGAGGGCTTTCTCACGCTGGACCTGGCCGAGGTCACCGTGCACGGCACCGACCGAATATCCGCGTTCGGCCAGTTCGTCGGCGACCTTCTGGGCGGTGCGCTTGGTGCGGGTGAACACCATCGTTGCGCCGCGACCTTCGGCCTTGAGGACCTTGGCGACCATCTCGACCTTGTCGAGGGCGTGGGCCCGGTAGACGTGCTGAGCGGTGCGGTCGTGGACGGCCGAGGACTCCGCCTCTTCGGCGCGGATGTGCGTCGGCTGAGTGAGGAACGTCCGAGCCAGGGTGATGATCGGGCCGGGCATCGTGGCGGAGAAGAGCATCGTCTGACGCTTGTCCGGAACCATGCCGAGGATGCGTTCGATATCGGGGAGGAACCCGAGGTCGAGCATCTCGTCGGCCTCGTCGAGAACCAGGACCCCGACCTTGCCGAGGATCAGGTGGTTCTGCTTGGCGAGGTCGAGCAGTCGGCCCGGGGTGCCGACGACGACGTCGACGCCGTTCTGCAACGCGCTGATCTGCGCCTCGTACGGACGGCCACCGTAGATGGAGAGCACCTTGACGGGGCCGTTCGCGCCGCTGAGGTACTTGGACGCGTTCTCGAGGTCGGAGCTGACCTGAACGCACAGTTCACGCGTCGGCACGATCACCAGGGCGCGGGGGGGTGCCGTCGAGCGGGGAGGTGCCGGAGTTGTCCGTGGCGAGTCGGTGCAGCAGGGGCACACCGAAGCCGAACGTCTTGCCCATTCCGGTACGTGCCTGACCGATGAGGTCGTCGCCCGCGATGGCGAGCGGCAGCGTCAACTCCTGGATGGCGAACGTGCGCTCGATTCCCATCTCGGAGAGCGCGCGAACGATGGTGGGGTCCACGTTCAGCTCGGCGAAAGTCGGTGGAACGTGCGTGTCGTCCAGCTGCGCCGACAGCGTGGTGTCGCCGGTGTCGGACTCTTGGTCGATGACTATCTTGCTCAGGGGACTGGCCTTCCTCGTGTTCGAAAGTGCGCACGAGGAAGGGCATAGGCCTATTGCCGGCCGAAGTCGATGCCCTCGATCCGATGTGATGTCGCCGTCAGCCTCAGCGCGGCCGCGAACTGCGATGTCCGCTGCGGCGAAGCTGTCGAGGCGACCCGGATCAGGTGCGCACACATTATCGATGACCGTCGCGTGCTTCTTCGGTCCGTTTCATCGGTCCGCGAGCGACGATCGAGCACCATGGTAGCTTGCCGAACGGAATTCTCCATTGTCGGCAGGTCACGGTAGGTCCGGCGCGCGCCGCGACGAGGCGTCGGGCACCGGACTACGATTGCCACATGGGAGCCCATTCGTCGGAGCCGTCGTCCGCAGTTTCACCCACCACCCTCGTCGAGTCGGACCGAGTCGAGCCGGCGATCGCGCACGATCACCCCGGTATTCCGGATCTGTTCGCGGTGCTCGCATACGGCGAGATCTCCGCGTTCTATCGCCTGGCGGAGGACGCTCGAATGGCTCCGTCCATGGAAGGTCGCGTCGCGCTCGCGAGCATGGCGGCTGCGGAGATGAGCCACTTCGAGACGTTGCAGAAAGCCTTGTCGGACCGCGGTCTCGACGTGTATGCCTCCATGGATCCGTTCGTTCGCGCCCTGGACGAGTACCACGAGTCGACGACCCCGTCGACGTGGTTGGAGTCGTTGGTCAAGGCGTACGTGGGCGACGGCATCGCGGCCGATTTCTACCGGCAGATCGCGCACAGTCTCGACCCCGACGTGGCCGAGATCGTTCGCGACGTGCTCGCCGAGACCGGACACTCGGAGTTCGTGGTGCACGAGGTGTCCGACCGGGTCCGTGCGAGCTCGCAGGACAAAGCACGACTGATGCTGTGGGGTCGTCGTCTGCTCGGTGAGGCCATCACGCAGGCGCAGTTCGTGCTCGCTCGCCGCGAATCACTGACCGATCTCGTGATCACCGCGTCGGGCGACCTCAACGGAGTGGTCGCACTGTTCGATCGCATGCAGGAACAGCACGCGGAACGGATGTCCTCACTCGGCCTGGACTGACCGCTGTGGCCGGTGTTCGCCGACAGCACAGGGCGGTGTTCGCTGACAGCACAGGGCGTCGGGCGTCTGGGGCGACGCCGCTGCACTAGCCTGGCGTGAGCAGAGTTGTCGAGAGTTCGGAGGTTGACCGTGGAGGTCAAGATCGGTGTTTCGGAGAGTTCCCGTGAGCTCGTCGTGAACAGCACGCAGTCCCCGGCCGAGGTCGAAGCGCTCGTATCGACCGCCTTCGCCGGTAAGGACGGAGTGCTGTCTTTGGAGGACGAGAAGGGACGCAAGTTCTTGATTCAGGCTTCCAAGGTGTCGTACGTCGAGATCGGTCCGTCCGATGCTCGGAAGGTCGGCTTCGCGACCGCCTGAGACGGCTCGGAACGCACTACACGCCCCTCACTGGCATCGAGTGAGGGGCGTGTTGCGTTCGTGGGTCCGGACCTACGGTGCCTGCAGAGGAACGTGTGACAGACCGCCCCAGGCCAGCGACACCGTGGTGTCGACGGCGTCTTCCTTGGAGATCGGCCGGTCGGCTTCGAGCCAGTACCGAGCGGTGAACTGGCTGGCACCGACCAGGCCGACAGCCAGTACGCGGGCCCGGTAGGGATCGAGTCCGGAGTCGTGGGCAACCAGGTCGAAGACGGCGTCGACACACGCTTCGGTGGCCTGCTCGACGCGCGCATTGACCTGCGGGTCACCCATCAGATCGGACTCGAAGACCAGGCGAAATCCCTGTGTGTCGGTGTCGACGAAGTCGTAGAACGCCAGCACCGCGGCACGAACGCGCTGCCGATTGTCCGTGGTCGAGCGCAGGGCCTGGCGTACTCCTGCGATCAGGGTGTCGACGTAGCTCTGCAACACCGCCAGATACAGCTCGAGCTTTCCGGGGAAGTGCTGGTACAGGACCGGCTTGCTGACGCCTGCGCATTCTGCGATCTCGTCCATTCCGGATGCGTGATATCCGCGGGTCACGAATATTTCGCTCGCAGCAGCGAGCAGTTGCGCCCGACGGGCATCGCGCGGCAATCGTGCGCTGCGGCGATTGCCGGTGGTGGCCGGCCGGTCGGAAGACCGCCGGTCGTCGAGATCTGTCATAAATTCTGTTCCCATCCGCGTCGACAGCTGCGCTCGTCTTGGTTCGACAACGAACGGTCCGGCATGAACTTCCGGCGGGTGGCCGTCGGTTCGGACCGTTCGTAGCGCAGATCACGCGCAACGATACTCGTGGCCGACTGCACCCACGCGATCCTGGGGGACCGTTGCGGAAAGTGCGCAATACCGGATCATGTCGAGCGGTTTGTTCGTACGATGTTTCCGAACCGAAAACCCGATAGTTCCGTTCCCGCTATCGGCGTGCCGAGCAGCGGGCGGTGAGGATTGTGAGATCGTGATCGAGTGACTGACCGAGGCGGGCCGCGTATCCGCGGTGGTGTGCAGTCGGGTGGCGTCGACGGCAATGACGACGATCGGTCGGACGACTTCCCACGCACCGTGGGAAGTCGTGGGTCGCATCAACCGCTCCGGGCGCAGTGGGACCCGACGCAACGCGAGGTCAAGCAACGCAGTCGTCGACCGGATCGTGACATCAAGAAGCAGAGCAAGCTCGGAAAGTTCGCGTCCACGTACGGGTGGCGGGCGTACGCGGTTCCGATTCTGATCGTGGTGACCGCGCTCGTCGTGTTCGATGCCGTGCGTACCGGTGACCCCGTCACCGGCACTGCAGCGCAGTCCACCAACGCCGATCCCGGATTCGGCACCTTGAGTTCGGATACGACGTCGGGTACCGGAATCATCGGTGTGCCGCCGCAGGCCGACGGCAACTTCGCGGCGTCGATCTCGTCGGGTGAACTACCCGACGGCGGTCCGTTCGCGGTGCAGGGAGCCGGAACGTGGCGCACCGTGTTGGGCACCACCGAGCAGGTGGGTCAGGGGACCGAGCGGGTGTTTACCTACACGGTCGAGGTCGAGGACGGCGTGGACACGGTCGGGTTCGGCGGCGACGAGTCGTTCGGCCGTCTCGTGGATCAGACGCTTGCCAACCCGAAGAGTTGGACCAACGATCCACGGTTCGGATTCCGGCGAATCGATCAGGGCGACCCCGACTTCAGGATCTCGCTGACCTCGCAACTGTCGATCCGGCAGGCCTGTGGCTACGACATCCAGCTCGAGGTGTCCTGCTACAACCCCGGCATCGAGCGAGTGGTGCTCAACGAGCCGAGATGGGTGCGCGGAGCGATCTCGTTCCAGGGCGACATCGGCTCGTACCGTCAGTACCAGATCAATCACGAGGTCGGCCACGCGATCGGTTACCAGCAGCACCAACCGTGCGAGACCGACGGCGGGCTCGCACCGGTGATGATGCAGCAGACATTCGGGACGTCCAACGACGACATCGCGCGACTGGACCCTGCTGGCGTCGTTCCGATGGACGGCAAGACGTGCCGATTCAATCCGTGGCCCTACCCGCGAGGCTGATCGGCTGGGTTCAGGACAGGCCGGGGGATTAGATTCGAACGTGGCGCGCCGGGTATTCGGTCGCCGTGTCGAGTCGAGGAGCGTCGCTGCGTCGTGGTCCACCTACCCCCGCTGGTCGAACCCTCAGGCGAACTGACGCCCGAGGACGTCGCCCGATACAGCCGGCACCTGATCATTCCCAGTGTGGGAACCGACGGTCAGAAGCGACTGCGCAACGCCCGCGTGCTCGTCGTCGGTGCCGGGGGACTCGGCTCACCCGCGCTGCTGTACCTCGCAGCCGCCGGTGTCGGGACTCTGGGCATCGTGGAATTCGACGATGTCGAACTGTCGAACCTGCAACGGCAGATCATCCACGGTCGGTCCGACGTGGGTCGTCCGAAGGCCGACAGCGCCAGGGACTCGATTCTCGAACTCAACGACGGCGTCGACGTGACGCTGCATCGTGTTCGGCTCGACTCGACGAACGCGCTCGAGCTCTTTCGGCAGTACGACCTCGTGCTCGACGGGACCGACAACTTCGCCACCCGATACCTGGTCAACGACGCGGCCGCTTTGGTCGGAATCCCGTACGTGTGGGGCTCGATCTACCGGTTCGAGGGGCAGGTGTCGGTGTTCTGGGATCAGGCCCCCGGCGACGCAGGTATCAACTATCGCGACCTGTACCCCGAGGCTCCGCCGCCGGGCATGGTGCCCTCGTGCGCCGAAGGTGGGGTGCTGGGCGTGCTGTGCGCGTCGATCGGGTCGGTCATGGTGACCGAGGCCATCAAGCTGATCACCGGAATCGGCGAGACGTTGCTGGGTCGATTGATGATCTACGACGCGCTGGCGATGTGCTATCGAACCGTCGGTCTGACTCGGGACCCGCATCGAACGCCGATCACCGAGCTGATCGATTACGAGGCATTCTGTGGAGTGGTACCGGTCACCGAATCCACCGGCGAGTCGATCACCCCGGCGGAGCTGCACGCGATGATGCAGTCCGGTTGCGAGATTGCCCTCATCGACGTTCGTGAGCCGGTGGAGTGGGACATCGTCCGCATCGACGGTGCGCGCTCGATACCCAAGGATCGGATCCTGTCGGGCACGGCGATGGCAGATCTACCGCAGCACGTCCCCATCGTGCTCTACTGCAAAACCGGCATCAGGTCCGCGGAGGTGCTCTCCGCCCTCGTCGGTGCCGGTTTCTCGGATGCCGCCCATCTGCACGGCGGAATAGTGGAGTGGGCCAAGCAGATCGATCCCGGTTTGCCCATGTACTGATGCGGTCCGTGTGTGCGCGTCGTCCGCAGTGGCACCGCGATCGGCGGTAGCGTGGCGCTCGTGAGCTCTGTCGAACCTCCTCAGCACGTGATCTCTACGTTCGGGCTGCGCGATGTCGAGCCTGCACCTCTCGGTGCGGACTGGGACGGTGGATGGCGTCTGGGTGACGTCGTGCTGTCTCCGGTGGCAGACCATGCCCGCGCCGCGTGGTCGGCGAAGGTGCGCGAGACACTGACCGTCGACGGGGTTCGTCTCGCCCGACCCGTGCGTTCGACCGACGGCCGATACGTCGTGTCGGGCTGGCGCGCAGACACGTTCGTCGCCGGCGAACCGGAGCCCCGTCACGACGAGGTGATCTCGTTGTCGATGCGGTTGCACGCGGCGACCGCGCAACTCGACCGACCCAGATTTCTGGTTCAGCCTCCCGTGGCCCCGTGGGCCGATGTGGACGTGTTCGTTGCTGCCGACAGAGCGGCCTGGGAAGCGGTCCCGCTGCGCTCTGCTCGCGGCGCCGGCGCACCCGAGCCGTCGTCCAGTGATGGCAAGAGCAGCCTGGAATTGGTCAAACAGCTTGCGACACTGCGCAAGCCCGTCGAGTCACCCGACCAGTTGGTGCACGGTGATCTGTTCGGAACGGTGTTGTTCTCCGGAAGCGATGCTCCCGGGATCAGCGACATCACCCCGTACTGGCGTCCCGCGCCCTGGGCTGCCGGGGTGGCCGTGGTGGACGCACTTTCCTGGGGTGATGCCGACGACGGTCTGGTCGGCCGCTGGGACGATCTACCGGAATGGCCGCAGATGTTGCTGCGCGCGTTGATGTTTCGTCTCGCAGTACACGCGCTTCACCCGCGATCGACGTCGGAGGCCTTCCCCGGCTTGGCGCGAACGGCAGATCTGGTGCGCCTCATTCTGTGAGTTCCGCTGCGCGAGCTGGGGATTCGGAGAGTTCGTGGAACAGTGACCTCGCGGCCTGCATCGCACGGGCTGCGTCGCCGTCGATGACCGCCGCCACGAGCGCGGTGTGTTCGTCGACGTAATCGTCGTCGTGCTGGGTGGCGTGGTGGCGCATGGCGTCGTGGATCACCGGCAGCAGCGAATCGTAGAACTCCAGATAGATGGCGTTGTGGCTGGCCGCGACGATGGCGCGGTGCAGGCGTGCGTCGATCCGAACCGCATCTGCCAGCGGAGTCTCGCCGGACCACGCCGCGTTGCGATCGGCCAGCGCGGCCAGCATGGCACGGATGTCGCGTCGTCGCGTCGGTCGGCCGCAAGAGCCGCCGCAGTGACTTCCAGGGTTCGCGTAGCTCGGTGACGTCGCGGTGTCGGGGCGTCCGAGAAGTACTTTCCCAGGGTTCCGCCGA
>NZ_BAOX01000242.1:0-7544 GCF_000813105.1 Rhodococcus sp. BS-15
AAACGCGCGCGCACTTGCTAGGTGCGCGCGAAATAGACCCCGCATCAATAGCAAATCCGAACGCGTCCCACGAATGCGCGCGCGTTTGCGACAAGACCCCGGCCGCACACCCCGGCCGCTGCCCCCACCCTCACGTAGCGCACAAAAAAACTCCCCACCTGTGTGAACAGGTGGGGAGCTTTGGCGGTGGCGGAGGGATTTGAACCCTCGGACGGGGATTACCCGTCACACGCTTTCGAGGCGTGCTCCTTAGGCCGCTCGGACACGCCACCGCAGAAGACTGTACCGGAATGACGGCCTGAGGCTAAATCGCCTGCTCAGCGCGCAAATCCATTGGTCATTCCGCAGGCTCCACTCCGGCGACTAGTTGCCGGTGAGCTTGTCCTTGATGTTCGAGGCCGCGTCCTTGACCTTCTCGACGCCGTCCTTGACTGCTGCCGAGGCCTGGTCGCCCTTGCCTTCTGCTTCGAGGTCCCTGTCTCCGGTGGCCGAACCTGCGGCTTCTTTGGCCTTGCCGCCGAGGTCTTCGGACTTGTTCGAGATCTTGTCGCCGATTCCCATAGTTCTCTCCTTCGCAGAGGTTGGAGCGCTTCTTTGCGCCTGCCCTCCACCCTCCACAAAAGTGGACATCGGGGCCACCGTGTGACGAGATCGTTATCTCTGGCGAGCGAAGAACGTGGTCAACACTTTGGCGCATTCGGCTTCCAGTACGCCACCGCGAACCTGTGGTCTGTGGGTGAGTCGACGGTCTCGCACGACGTCCCACAGCGAGCCGACGGCTCCAGTCTTGGGTTCCCAGGCCCCGAACACCACCGCTCCGACGCGGGCCAGCACCAACGCCCCGGCGCACATCGTGCAGGGTTCCAACGTGACGGCCAGGGTGCAGCCTTCGAGTCGCCAGCCGTCCCCGTGGACAGCCGCTGCTCGACGCAGTGCGATCACTTCCGCATGTCCGGTGGGATCGCCCGACACCTCCCGCGCATTGCAGGCCCGGGCGATCTCACGTCCCGAGGCGTCGAACACGACGGCTCCGACGGGGACGTCGGCATCCGATGCCTCGGCCGCAGCCGACAGCGCTGCGCGGATCATGTCCGCGTCGGACACCGGCATCGGTTACCGCCGCAGCTTGTTCACCGCTGCGGCGAACTCGTCCTCGAAGCCCAGTCGTTCAGCGATGGACTGCAGCTGCTCGTCTGGGTAGTCGTCGGTCTCGGCGACGATGATGCCGAGGACGGCTTCGGGTAGTCCGAGGTCGGCGAGCAGCGCGAGGTCGCCTTCTTCGTAGGGTTCGATGTCGTCGAGTTCGTCGGGGTCGACGTCGGGGATCTCGATGTTCAATGCGTCGAGAACGTCCGCGGCGATTTCGTAGTCCACTGCGGCGACCGCGTCGGACAGCAGGAGTCGGGTGCCGTTCGGTGCGGGACGCAGGATGACGAAGAATTCCTCGTCCACGTCGAGCAGTCCGAACACGGCTCCCGAGCTGCGCAGTTCACGCAGTTCGGTCTCTGCCGCCGACAGGCTGGTCAATGCGTCGTCGGACAGCGGCGTGACGGTCCACTTGCCTTCCTCTCGGACAACTGCAACGCCGAATCCCTCGAGGTCGTCGTATTCCGGTGCGGATGCGCGGTTGTTGTTCGCGCGCTGTGCGGCCATGCGCGCAACGGTAGTCCGGTAGGGGCCGGTATTCGAAGTCCACCTCCCGTCGACGTCACCCACCTGTGCCAATCTGATCGGGTGACTTCTTCTTCGGTGTGCGTTCTGGGTCTCGGACTGATCGGTGGGTCGATCCTGCGCGCGGCCCACGACGCGGGCCGTCAGGTGTGGGGATGGAACCGATCGGCCGACGCGATCGCCGGTGCCACCACCGATGGCTACGACGTCGGTACCGACCTGGCAGCAGCGCTGAGCAGGGCCGCAGCACAGGACGCGTTGATCGTCGTCGCCGTCCCGATGCCTGCCGTCGACTCCGTTCTGGCGGCCGTCGCCGAGCATGCGCCCGCGGCTCCGATCACCGATGTCGTCAGCGTCAAGGCCGAGGTCGCCGCTGCCGTGGCCACTCGCGGACTACAGGCTCGCTATGTCGGTGGACATCCCATGGCGGGCACCAATCAGTCGGGGTGGTCGGCCACCGATCCGACACTGTTCACCGACGCGGTGTGGGTGGTGACAACCGACCCGGGAGTCGACGCCGACGTGTGGGTTCGGGTGGCCCAGCTCGCCCTCGACTGCGGTTCGGTGGTGGTGCCGGCCGAGAGCGTCGAACACGACCGCGCTGTTGCCAGAATTTCTCATCTACCGCATCTGCTGGCCGAAGCACTGGCAATCGTGGGAGCGGACGGCGGACCACTCGCGCTCGGCCTGGCTGCGGGCTCGTTCCGGGACGGGACGCGGGTGGCGTCGTCGTCGCCGAATCTCGTCCGGGCGATGACCGAGGGCAACGCCGCCGCTCTCCGAACCGCGCTCGACGAAGCGGTGCATGCGCTCACCGCAGCGCGGGAAGAACTGGACGAAGGTTCGACGAAAACGCTGGTCGACGCCGGAAACGCAGCGCGTCTGCAGTACGAGCAGCATCAGCGCTTCGAGATCACCGACATCACCCCGGGCGAACCGGGCTGGCGGGAGAAGCTGCAGGACGCGGGTCGACGCGGTGGCGTCGTGCGTCAGATCCGCTCGGCCAGTCCCGGATAGTCGAGCACGAAGCCGTCGGCGTCGACCCTGACCGACGACGTGGAGACCGGCGAGATGACGTGGATACCCTCGGAACCACTGCTGTAGGTCAGCGTGGCTTCCTGGATGCTGAGGTCGAGCAGGTTCACGTACACCGTGGGCACCTCGAGGTCCTGGACCTGGGTGTGCAGACCGAATCGACGGATCGGCAGAGTGTTGAAGAACGGGCTGAGCACCATGTCGACGTCGAGCGCTCCGCTGTAGGTCGAGCGCTGATGGCTGGTGCTGTTCTCGACCATCCAGTAGCCCTCGTCGTCGCGGCTGACGGAGGCCTGCCGGTCACCGGACGCGAGCGAGGTGCGCACCGAGAGCCTCTTGGTGACGCCGTATTCGTCGGTCACCAGGTCGTAGGACGCGCTGAAGGCGGGGTGATCGCTGCACGCGGCACCGATGATGCGTCCGGCAGCTTGATGCGGTTGCCCGAGAGCTGGACCCGCACCGATTCCATACGGGGAACGTCATGCGCTCGCCACGTGAGGATCGAGGGCCAGGATTTCGCGTCTGTGGAGTCGGTCGCGGGGATGGAGACTTGCTCTGCACCCGATGCTTGAGTGATCACCCACCTACGGTAGGCGACGAGGCCCCCAGAAGATCAAGCGGACGTGCCTTTTCTCGCAGTTCACTAAGGTTGTGCCCGTGACGACAGAGAACACCGGCGGCGGGCAGTTCGATTTCGCGCACTCCGAGCAGGCTGCGAAGAGTCGACAGGACAAGGCGAAAGCTCTGGCGCGCTACGTGTGGGATCGCGGAATCACCGGTGCCGAGCTGCTCGACCTCACCGACGCCGTCCGCCGCAAACTCGCCCGCGCTGCCGATCTGCACCCGCCGAGCACGATGGAGACGTGGACCATCGTGGCCGAGTTGCTCGACCGTAAATCCGCCTGGGCGGCCGAGCACCCGGGACACGACGGTGCGACGCCCCAGCACGCGGACGAGAAGATCATGTGGGTCAAGCCGCCGATCACCCCGTGGACTTAGACGAGCGAGTCCTCCCACTCCTCGTGCAGGTGCGCGAAGCGTCCCTCCCCAGCGATGAGGTCCTCGGGGGTTCCGTCTTCGACGATGTTTCCGTCGGCCATGACGAGTACCCGATCTGCGATGGCCACCGTCGAGAGGCGGTGCGCGATGATCAGCGCCGTTCGTCCCTGCAGGATGGTCTCGAGCGCGCGCTGCACCAGCCGCTCGCTCGGGATGTCCAGGCTCGAAGTTGCCTCGTCCAGCACGATCACCGACGGTGCGGCGAGGAACACCCGAGCGAAGGCCACCAATTGCCTTTGGCCCGAGGACAATCGGCCTCCGCGCTTGCGCACGTCCGTGTCGATTCCCTCCGGTAGCGACGCGATGAACTCCGTCAGTCCGACGGCGTCCGCCGCTGCCCGCACCTCCGCATCGGTCGCGGTCGGGCGGCCGAGTCGGATGTTGTCTGCCACCGAACCGGAGAACAGGAACGACTCCTGTGTCACCATCACGACGTTGCGCCGCAGATCCTCGTCGCTGATCTGCCGCATGTCGACGCCGTCGAGTCGGACGGCTCCGGCCGTCGGATCGTAGAAGCGCGCCAACAGCTTTGCCAGTGTCGACTTACCCGCTCCGGTGGCTCCGACCATCGCGACTACCTGTCCGGCGGGTACGTGCAGCGAGAATTCCGGTAGCACGACGCGTTCGGGGCCGTAGGAGAAGTGCACGTCGTCGAACGTGATGTCGCCCTTCGCCGTTCCGATCTCCACGGGGTTCTTCGGTGCCGTCACCGACGGTTCCTCCTCGAGCACACCGGAGATCTTCTCCAGGGCAGCGGCGGCGGACTGGTAGGCGTTGAAGACCATCGCCAACTCGTCGAGCGGTCCGTAGAACCGGCGCAGATACAGCACGTAGGCCGCGAGCACACCGATGTCCATGTGGCCGTTGATCACTCGCCAGCTACCGAACACCAGGATGATCGCGAGCGTGACGTTGCCGATCCAGCGCACGATGCCGGTGTAGCTCGCCATACCGCGCAGCGCTGCGGTGGTGGCGTCGCGATACTCCGAATCCTCGGTGTTGAGAATGTCGTCGTTGCGGCCCTCGCGCCGGAACACCTGCACGGCGCGGATGCCGCCCATGGATTCGACGAAGTGGACCACGACGCGGGCGATCGCCACCCGTGTTCGACGGTATCCCTGGCGTTGTCGGCGCTGCGACCACCGGGTGACGAGAACCAGTGGCACGAATCCGGCCAGCACGATCATCGCCATCGGAACGTCGAGATACACCAGGATGATCGCGATCGACACCATCGACAGGATGGCGGTCAGGGCGTCGTTGAGCGCGCTCTCGAGCAGTGTCTGCAGAGATTCGACATCACTGGTCAGACGCGAGATCAGCCGTCCCGAGGTGTAATTCTCGTGGAAAGACAGGCTCAGCTTCTGGGCATGGTCGAACACCCGTCCGCGCAGGTCGTAGAGGATGTTCTGGCTCAGCCGACCGGAGACGGTGAGAAAGGCGTAGGTGGTGAGCATCCCGAGCAGACCGAAGCCGGTGTAGCCGCCGATCGCCCACATCAACGGAGTCCAATCACCCTGTGCTGCAGCGCCGACACCGTTGTCCAGTGCATAGGCGATGAACAATGGACCGGCGACGTAGGTGATGTTGTCGACCAGAATGATCAGGAAGGACAGCAGGGCCTGCTTCTTGTACGGCCGCACCAACGAGGCGAGCAACCGGCGAGAACGCCCGGCCAGCACCAGGTTTCCGGTTGCGTCGACCTCCGATTCCTCGCCGCCGACGCCGCGCCAATCTGCCGCTGCGGTTTGCTCAGCCATGAATCGACCCCATCACCTCGCGGTACCGCGGCGACGTCGCCAGCAGTCCCTCGTGTGTTCCCTGCTCCACAATTCTTCCGTTCTCGAGATACAGCACGCGGTCGGCCAACGCAGCGGTCGACGGCCGGTGCGCTACCAGCACTGTCGTCGAGTGCGCCAACACGCGCCGCAATTCCTTCTGCACTTTGGCTTCGGTGTCCACGTCGAGCGCAGACAGCGGGTCGTCGAGCACCAGCACCCGCGGTTTGCCCAGCACCGCCCGCGCCAACGCGAGCCGCTGCCGCTGCCCACCGGACAGACTCATGCCCTGCTCACCGATGCGGGTGGCCAGGCCCCAGGGCAACTGCTCGACGAAATCCGTTGCGTGCGCGATATCCAACGCCTCGGCAATCTCGGCATCGGTCGCGTCGGGCGAACCGAGCGCGATGTTCTCGCGCGCACTGGCCGAGAACAGCACCGGATCCTCGAACGCCACCGTGACGATCGAGCGCAGATCGGCCAACCGCATCGAGGCCACGTCGATACCGTCGATGGTGATGGAGCCCTCTGTGGCGTCGAACAGCCGAGGGACGAGGTTCGTCAGCGCAGTCTTTCCACTACCGGTGTTGCCGACCAGCGCGACGGTCTCCCCCGGCTCGATGACGAAGCTGACGTCGGTGAGCAGCGGCGACGACGCGTCGGGAAAGGTGAATCCGACGCGATCGAATTGCACTCGGCCACGGATTCTTTCGGGCAATTCGACGGGATTGTCCGGATCGGTCACGGTTTCGGGAGTATCCATGATTTCCCAGTACCGATCTGCCGCCGTGCGTGCGTTGTTCAGCTCGGCCAGGAGATACCCGAAGGATTCGATCGGCCACAGCAGGAAGGCGACGATGGCAATGGCCGCGACGAGCGTGCCGACCGTCATGGTGCCCTGCACGATCGAATACGTACCCACAGCCAGGATCGCGCCGATGGTGATCGGCTGCAGCCCGACGATCACCGCCCAGATGATCGCCAGGTAGCGCACCTTCTTCAGCTCGGTGCCCCGCAGTGTTCGGGCCTGACGCAGAAACTGCTTGCCCAAGTGCGCACTTCGGCCGAACGCCTTGAGGACGCGAATGCCCTGGATGGATTCCTCGACCGTCGTCGTGACGTCGCCTGCCTGATCCTGAGCGTCACGGGCCACAACGCGATAGAGCGTCTCGAACTTGGTGCAGGCGATCACCAGCGGTACCGACGTCACCAGCATGATCAGCCCCAATTGCCAGGACTGCACCAGCAATACACCGATGCCGACGACCAGTGTCACGGCGTTGATGATGATGAACGGGCCGATGAAGGCCATGAACCGCCGCAGCGAACCGAGATCTGCGATGGCGCGCGAGAGCAGCTGTCCCGATTCCCAGCTCTCGTGAGCCGAGACCGACAGTCGCTGCAACTTGTCGAATACCGTTGCACGCGCTGAAATCTCGAATTGGCTCGACGGTCGGGAGACCAGGTAGCGGCGAACCCAGATGCCGAGTGCGTCGATGGTGCCGAGCAACAGGACGAATGCCGCAGGCCACCAGACAGCAGAGAAATTGCGATCGGTGATGGGGCCGTCGATGACGCGTTGCATCACCAGCGGAATCACCAGACCGGTCATGGTGGCGATCAGCGAGACCACGATCGAGGCGATGTAGAACCACTTGTACGGCAGCAGAAACGGCGCGAAACGACGCAGTGAGCTGCGCGGCTTCGCGGTGTCCGGGTATGGCTGATCGAGGGTTCGGGTTTCGGGATCGAGCACACCCGTAGACACAGTTCTTCTCCTTATTGCTGTGCTCGAATGATTTCATTGCACAGGCTCAGTTTCCAACCGATTTTTCGGCCCTCGCATTCCAGTGTGAAACCTCGAGCGTGGTCGAGGTCAAGGCCGACCACTCTCGAGTAACGTAGGACCGTCGGGCGAGGGAAGGGCACACGTGAGCGCACGGTCGATGGTCGGGTTGTTCGCGGGGATCGGCGGGCTCGAGCTGGGGCTGGCCGACGCAG
>NZ_BAOX01000241.1:0-7559 GCF_000813105.1 Rhodococcus sp. BS-15
GCTCGACTCGTCGCCCGTGGCCGTGCGTGCGCCGTCGACGCCGTCGATCCGGTAGCGGCGATAGCCGAGGAGTGTGTAGTGGCCGTCGCCGAGCCAGCGCAGCAAGGCAGCCGCGTCGCGATGTTCGCCGGCGATGTCGGATTCCGGGTCACCCGCCCGCTGAGCGGCACCGTCGAGGAGATCGGCGACCTCCGCCTGCACCCGGCGCATGCGATCGGTGTCGCCGACCACCTGACGCACGTCGGCCAGTACCCGGCTCGTCTCCGACTGCAGGCGCGAGACCGCGTCCTCGGATGTGGAGGGATGGAGCTGAACGTGAATCCAGGATTCGCGTCGACCGTCTGCGGTCAGACCCGTCAGCTCGCCGTCGGCGTCGCGGTCGACCGACAGAATGGGATGAACCACGTCGGTGTATTCGATGCCGAGTCGGGAGAGCAGCGAGATGACCGATTCGACGAGGAGCGGCATGTCGTCGGTGACGATCTGCAGGTAGCTGCCCGCCGCCTGAAGGGCGGCGGAACTCGACTCGTTGGGACTGTGCACCGCCACGTTCGCGGTCTCGGGACGCCGCTGCGCGGCCAACCGGACGTGCCGATGAAAGGACGTGGTGTCGGGAGTGTGCGCGGACGCTCCGACAGCCATCGTGTCCACGTGCTCGAAGTACTCGGCACGCAATGTCGCCAGCTCGGCCAGGAGTCGGTCGTCGAGCCCGTCGGCCCAATCGTTGTCGGGCAGGTCCAGCGAGCGTGGCATGGTGTTCGAGTACTCCCTCGTGAGGATTTTCCCGACGCCCGCCGATCGCCGGCCGTCGATGACTACTCGACCTTAGTGTCGAACACCCCGTTACCGCAGTGACCTCGCGGACCCAGCGCGTGGCGATCTACTCGGCGGCTCTATCCGACGTGCAGGTACTCGGTGAGCAGACCGCGCTCGTGCTCGTCCAGAGGACGCGACGACGAGGTATCGAGATCGAAGGCGACCATCAACGCCTCGGCATCCGCGCAGACTTTTCCGTCGCGGTCGGTCACCACGTGCCGGACGCCGTACGAGGTGGTCCCGACACGGGTGATCCACAGCTCGATCGTCAGCGGACCCGAGTCGTCGAGAATCGGATGCAGAAAATCGGTGGTCAACTTGCGCACCACCGCTGCGCCACGCACGCCCGGCCCCCCGAAGACCGCGTTCAGGAACTGAACGCGGCCCTCCTGGAGGTATTCGACGAAGCGGGTGTTGTTGACGTGGCCGAGACGGTCGGAATCACCCCACCGCACCTGAAGTGTGCAGGTGAAGGTTTTTGCCGGCATGTCAGTCCCTGGTCAGCTTTCGGTGGGTGACGCGATGCGGACGGGCCGCGTCGGGTCCGAGGCGTTCGACCTTGTTGGCCTCGTAGCCCTCGAAGTTGCCCTCGTACCAGTACCAGGCGGCCTCGTTGTCCCCGAAGCCACCTTCCCACGCCAGGATGTGCGTGCATGTGCGGTCCAGGAACCACCGGTCGTGCGAGATGACCACGGCACAACCGGGGAATTCCTCGAGCGCGTTCTCGAGAGATCCGAGCGTTTCGACGTCGAGGTCGTTGGTCGGTTCGTCGAGCAGGATCAGGTTGCCGCCCTGCTTGAGTGTCATCGCCAAGTTGAGACGGTTCCGCTCACCACCGGAGAGCACTCCGGCAGGCTTCTGCTGATCGTGGCCCTTGAACCCGAACGAGCTGATGTACGCCCGGGACGGGAACTCGGAGCTGCCGACGGTGATGAAGTCGAGGCCGTCGGACACCGTTTCCCACACCGTCTTCTTCGAGTCGATGCCCGAACGGTTCTGGTCGACGTAGCTGAGCTTGACGGTCTGCCCGATCTTGACCTCGCCGCCGTCCGGCTCCTCGAGGCCGACGATGGTCTTGAACAGCGTCGTCTTACCGACGCCGTTGGGGCCGATGACGCCGACGATGCCGTTGCGGGGCAACGTGAACGAGAGATCCTTGATCAGCACGCGGCCGTCGAAGCCCTTGTCCAGGCTCTTGACCTCCACCACGACGTCGCCGAGGCGCGGCGGGTTGGGGATCTGGATCTCGTCGAAGTCGAGCTTCCTGGTCTTCTCGGCCTCGGCCACCATCTCGTCGTAGCGAGCCAGAGAGACTTGCTCTTGGCCTGACGCGCCTTGGCGCCGGAACGAACCCAGGCGAGTTCGTCCTTGAGGCGCTTCTGCAGCTTCTGGTCCTTCTTGCCGGAGACCTCGAGACGCTCGGCCTTCTTCTCCAGGTACGTCGAGTAGTTGCCCTCGTACGGGTACAGGTGTCCGCGGTCGACCTCGGCAATCCACTGCGCGACGTGGTCGAGGAAGTACCGATCGTGAGTGACGGCGAGAATAGCGCCTGCGTATGCGGCCAGGTGCTGCTCGAGCCACAGCACACTCTCGGCGTCGAGGTGGTTGGTCGGCTCGTCGAGCAGCAGCAGGTCCGGCTTGCTCAGCAGCAACTTGCACAGCGCCACGCGGCGCTTCTCACCACCGGAGAGGTTGGTGACCGGCGACTCGGGCGGCGGGCAGCGCAGCGCGTCCATGGCCTGTTCGAGCTGGGAGTCGATCTCCCAGGCATCGGCGTGGTCGAGCTTTTCCTGCAGCTCGCCCATCTCTTCCATCAGCTCGTCGGAGTAGTCGGTGGCCATCAGCTCGGCGATCTCGTTGTACCGCTTGAGCTGGACCATCGTCTCGCCGAGACCGTCCTCGACGTTCTCGCGAACGGTCTTGGTGTCGTCGAGGACCGGTTCCTGCATGAGGATGCCGACCGAGGCACCGGGAGCGAGGAACGCCTCACCGTTTCCGGGCTGATCGATTCCCGCCATGATCTTGAGGATGCTGGACTTACCGGCGCCGTTGGGGCCGACGACGCCGATCTTCGCTCCCGGATAGAAGCTCATCGTCACGTCGTCGAGGATGACTTTGTCGCCGTGCGCCTTGCGCACCTTCTTCATGGTGTAAATGAATTCAGCCATGATGCCCAGCTTATCGGTGCGGGCGGGTCTCCGGCACCACCGCCCGAGCGCGCAGCCGCCGTCCACACTCGATCGCAGGTTCCGATGCAGCGCGGACGGCGGATGCCGGGAGTCCGTCAGGCCGGGACGGACTCGCGCACGTCCTCGTCGATGCGGTCGTGATCGCGATCCTGATCCCCGTCCACAGGTTCGGTCGCTCCCGGATCGCCATCCGTCGCAGCGTCGGACGCCACCGCCTTCGTCCGATGGATCGAGACGTTGCAGCGCGCGAGATCCGGTCCGACGGCACTGGCCCGCATCTCGAGATCGGCGCGTTCGACTCCGTCACGGTTGGTGTATTCGTTGGTGCGTAGCTGTCCGTAGGCGATGATCGGGTCGCCCTTCATCAGCGATGCCCCGACGCCGCGAACCAGGCGACGCCAGCAGGTGACCGTCAGGTAGAGGGTTCCGCCGTCGGTCCATTCGCCGGTGTTGCGGTCCTGCCGTCGGGCGTTGCTGGCCATCCGGAAGCTGAGGACCTCGTCGCCGGTGGGTGTGGAGCGCTTGACGGGATTGGTGATGACCGTCCCGAGAACTGCGCACTGTGCTTCGTACATGATGTCTTCCCCTCGATCGATGTCGCGTGATTGCGATCGAGATCGACACTGCTACGCGGAGAACGTCCGTGGTGAACGAGTTGGCGAAATGTGGACAACCGCCCGGCCTGTGGATGAACGGCCCGAATCGGGGCCCGTGCGACCCGAGGATGTCGGGGAGGTGTGCTAGCCGGGAATTTCGGCGTACATGTGGCCGTCGAGCACGGGGACCACGCGACCCGCCGTGAGCGAAGCGATAAGCGCCGCAGTCGAATCGGCGTCCGGAACCGCGACGGTCAGTACCGCGGACGCGCCGTACGAGGTGCCGAGCACCAGAACTCCGTGCCCGCGTAGTTCCGATTCCACGCGACCGACCTCGGCGTGGTCGAATTCGAGAGTCATGATCTCGCGTCGCTCCCGGGTCAGGAACATCGCTTGGGACAACGCCTCGGTCACCGCCCCGCCGTAGGCGCGGGCCAGTCCTCCGGTGCCCAGCTTGGTTCCGCCGAAGTATCTGCTGACGACCGCGACGACGTTGGTCAGGTGGTGCCCGCGCAGCACCTCGAGCATGGGCGTGCCTGCCGTCCCGCTCGGTTCACCGTCGTCGTTGGATCGCTCGATGCTCTGCATCGGGTCGGCGAGCGGATCGCCTGCCGAGGAATCCACGATGAACGCCGAACAATGATGTCCCGCAGCAGGATCGGCCTTGCGAGCTGCGGCGATCACGGCCCGTGCCTCCGCTTCGGTGGACGCGCGATCGACGACGGCGACGAACCTTGACTTCTTGACCTCGGTCTCGCACTCGACGCGGCTCGCGATGGTACGAAGTAGGGTCACGCGATCACTCTCATGCGGCCACACTGTCCACCACATCGTCTGCGGCTCGGACCAATTGGGCGTACATGCCGTCGTTCTTCAGCAGGGACTCGTGGGTTCCGACCTCTCGAACGACGCCGTGGTCGAGTACTGCGATGCGGTCGGCGGAGCGCACCGTGGACAGTCGATGCGCGATGAGGATGGTCGTTCGCCCTTCCATCAGTCCGTCGAGCGCGGTTTGCACTGCGCGTTCGGTGCGATTGTCGAGTGCACTCGTCGCTTCGTCGAGCACCAGGATCGGCGGGTTGCGCAGCACGGTCCGCGCAATGGCGATGCGCTGCTTCTCCCCTCCAGAGAAGCGATACCCGCGTTCGCCGACCATGGTGTCGTAGCCGTCGTCGAGGCCGTCGATGAAGTCGTGGATCTGCGCCGTTCGGGTGGCCACGAAAATTTCCTCGTCGGTGGCGTCGGGTTTGGCGAATCGCAGGTTCTCCCGGATGGTGGCATGGAAGAGGTACGTCTCCTGGGAGACGACGCCGACCAGGTCGGCGATGGTGTCCGACGCAAGCTCCCGCAGGTCGATTCCGTCGATGGTCACCGATCCGGCCGTCGGATCGTGAAGCCGCGCAACGAGATAGCCCAGCGTCGTCTTGCCGGAGCCGGTTGCGCCGACGAGAGCGAGTGTGCTGCCTGCCGGGACCTCGAGGTCGATGCCGCACAGCGTCGGGACCGTTGCTGCGGTGTAGGTGAAATCCACGGCGCGGAACGCAACGTCTCCGCGGACGTCCTCTCGGGGCAGCGTCACCGGGTGGGTGGGCTCGGCCACGTCGATCGGCAGATCGAGGTACTCGAACACGCGACCGAACAGGGCGAGCGAGGCCTGCACCTCGACGCCGGTGTTGAGCAATTGCATGGTGGGCCGGAACAATT
This sequence comes from Rhodococcus sp. BS-15, assembly GCF_000813105.1. Taxonomy (NCBI): domain Bacteria; kingdom Bacillati; phylum Actinomycetota; class Actinomycetes; order Mycobacteriales; family Nocardiaceae; genus Rhodococcus; species Rhodococcus sp. BS-15. The sequence continues at coordinate 5,306 of NZ_BAOX01000241.1, forward strand.
GGGTCTGCAGAGCGGTGAACGCGACAAGGGTTCCGATCGTCAGTGCGCTCCCCTGCCCGATGGTGATGCCGGCGAACCAGTACACCAGGGCAGGCATGACGGCGAAGCTGATCTGAATCGTGGCCATGCGCCACTTCCCGGCCATCATCGCCGCGAGTTCGACGCCCGCGACCTCGTGGGATCGGTCGGCGAACTTGTCGGTCAGTGCCTGGGCGGAACCGGTGGTCTTGCCCAGCAGAATGCCGCTGACCGAGAGTGATTCCTCGATCTGCACCGACAGCTCGCTGAGCAACTTCTGTCGTTTCGTGGAGATCTTGCGCCGCTCGTCGCCGATCCGGCGCGCGACGCGGACGAAGACCGGCAGGATGATCAACGAGAAGGTGGCGAGCTTCCAGTCGAGCAGGAAGAGTGCGACCACCGTCGCAGCAACGGTCGTCGCGTTCTGCGCGATGGACGTTGCGGTGTTGGTGACCACCGATTGCATGCCGCCGATGTCGTTGGCGATGCGTGATTGAACCTCGCCGGTGCGGGTGCGCGCGAAGAATCCGAGGGATTGGCGTTGCAGGTGCGAGTAGACCTGGACGCGTAGATCGTGCATGAGTCGTTGACCGACGCCGTTGGACATCCAGGTCTGTACGACGCCGAGAGTGTTGGTGGCGACTGCAACTGCGATCATGCCGAGTGCGATGAGGCTGACGAGTGTGACGTCGCGGTCGGGTATCGCGTGATCGAGGAGTTCGCGAAGGAGCAAGGGGGACGCGAGCGCGATGATCGCGCTGACGACGATGATCGCGCTGACGACTGCAATCTTGCGTCGGTAGGGCGTGAACAGAGCCAGGACTCGGCGCACGGGTGCTGGGTCGGACGCGAGGAGAGAACGTTCGGGTCGGCTTTCCAAGTAGACCTCCGGAGGAGTTGAAGTGTGGGGTAGCTGAAGCAATATGCAGAGGCTACCTCACTATGAGGTAACGGGCAACCGTCGCTATGATCCCTTGCATGGAAACCGGACACTCGCCCAACCTGAGCGAGCAGTTCATGGCCGTCGCGCGGCAGATCCGGCGCAGCCACATGACTGCATTGGAACCGTTCGGCCTCAATCCTTCGCAGAGCCGAGCCCTGCACGTGTTGGCCCGCGAGCCCGAGTCCGTGCGACTACGCGACCTGGCCGAGCACCTGCGAATCGTGGCTCGATCGGCCACCGACATCGTCGACTCGCTCGAGGCGGCGCACCTGGTGACGCGGCAACAGGATCCGAGCGATCGGCGAGCGGTCCTGGTGGAGCTGACCGACACCGGCCGAGCGCTACTGGACAGAATCGACGACGCGCGCCGTCAGGTGTCCTCGGAAATGTTCGACGGCCTCGAGCCGGCGGAACGCGTCGAGCTGAACCGACTGTTGAACAAGATCGCCGCGACCGACTGACCCGGAGGCCGACTACTGCTCGCCGGTCCGATCGCGTCGAGCGAGCTCGGCGAACATCGCATTGTGCGCGGCCAGATCGGCATCGTGATCGCGCTCGGCGGCCCGGTCACCACGCCTGGCGTCCCGATCGTCGCTCCGGGACCATTGGATCAGCAGCGCCAGCATGACGAGCACCAGCGGAACCTCGCCGGTGGCCCAGGCGATACCGCCGCCGAGCTTCTGATCCCCGAGCAGGTCGGAGTTCCAGTCCAGCCCGAGCGTCCGGTAGAACCACGCACCCATCACGGTGTTCATGCTCATCAGCGCCACCCCGAAGAAGGCATGGAACGGCAGCGAACCGAATACGACGGCGAGTTTGGTGACCGGAGCGATCTTGCGCGGAGACGGATCGACGCCGATGACGGTCCAGTAGAACAGGTAGCCGCTGAGCACGAAGTGCAGGTTCATCAGCAGGTGTGCGCCGTGACTGTCCAGTACCGCTCCGAAGATGCCGCCGAGATACAGCACGTAGAAGCCGCCGACGAAGATCAGCGAGGCGACGAGCGGATGGGTCAGGAACTGCGAGATTCGGCTGTGCAGTCCGATCAACAGCCATTCGCGCATTCCGGGCACGCCGTCCTTCCCCGCCGCGGGCAGCACCCGCAATGCCAGCGTCAGCGCACCACCGAGCGCGAGGAGGACGGGAGCGAGCATCGAGAGCATCATGTGCCCGGTCATGTGCACGCTGAACACGGCCGTGGAGTAGCGACCGATTCCCGAGGACGTGCTGATCAGAAGCGTCAGGCAGCCCAGGACCCAGGCGACGGTGCGGCCCACCGGCCACGCGTCGCCG
>NZ_BAOX01000240.1:0-7694 GCF_000813105.1 Rhodococcus sp. BS-15
CCCGGTCGAATTCGACCGGGGTGTGGACTGCGGTAGAACCGTTCGGGTCCGACTCAGATGGTGACGACCATCTTGCCGGTGTTCTCGCCCTTCATCAGTCCGATGAACGCCGAGGGAGCGTTGTCGAGACCGTCGACGACCGTTTCGTCGAATTCGATTGCGCCGCTGGCGAGCCACTGGGTCATCTTGGTGCGGAATTCCTCGGTGAGGTGCGCGTAGGAGCCGACGATGAAGCCCTCGAGCGTCAATTCCTTGCCGATGGCCAGGGCGAGGTTGCGCGGTGCGGGAGTCGGCTCGGTGGAGTTGTACTGAGCGATGGCTCCGCACATGGCAATTCGGCCGTGCTTGTTCATCGACCCGATGGCGGCCTCGAGATGTTCGCCGCCGACGTTGTCGAAGTACACGTCGATGCCGTCCGGTGCTGCCTGTCGCAGCTGCTCGGCAACAGGGCCGTCGTGGTAATCGAACGCCGCGTCGAAGCCGAGCTCGAGCAAGCGAGCAACTTTGGCGGGGGAGCCCGCACTGCCGATCACCCGGGATGCGCCGAGCGCCTTGGCGATCTGCCCGACGAGCGACCCGACTGCGCCGGCTGCGCCGGACACGAACACGACGTCACCTTCCTTGAACGACGCAACGTCGGTCAGGCCTGCATACGCTGTGGTGCCGGTCATTCCGAGCGCGCCCAGGTACGCCGAGGCCTTGGCTGCGCCGAGATCGACCTTGCTCGCACCCCTGGCCGGGACGATGGCGAGATCTCGCCACCCCTGGCCGTGTACGACCGCGTCGCCGACAGAGAAACCCTCGGCCTTGGATTCGATGATCTCGCCGACGGCGCCGCCGTCGAGCGGTGCGTCGATCTGGAACGGCGGGACGTACGACTTCACGTCGTTCATTCGGCCGCGCATGTACGGATCGACCGACATCACGATGTTGCGGACGAGGATCTGCCCGTCGGCGAGTTCGGGAAGGTCGACGACCTCCGCACGAAAGTTGTCTTCCGTCGGCCAGCCTTCTGGGCGGGACGCGAGGTGAATTTCGTGTGCCTTCACTGTATTTCCCTTACTCGTCTTCGGTGACTGTGACGGTGACGTCGATGTTGCCGCGGGTGGCGTTGGAGTACGGGCACACCTGGTGGGCCTTGTCGGCCAGGGCCTGGGCGTCCTCGCGACTCAGGTTCGGCAGCGTCACCTCGAGGGTGACGGCGAGCTGGAAGCCGCCCGCGTCGTTGGGGCCGATGTCCACGCGTGCGCCGACGGCCGAATCGGTGACGTCGGCCTTGTCCTGACGGGCCACCATCTGCAGTGCGGAGTGGAAGCACGCGGCGTAGCCGGCGGCGAAGAGCTGCTCGGGGTTGGTGCCGTTGCCGCTGCCGCCCATGGCCTCGGGGATGGCGAGGTCGAGATCGAGCCGTCCGTCGGAAGTGCGGGCGTGTCCGTTTCGGCCTTCACCGGTGGCCAGTGCTTCGGCGGTGTAGATGGTCTTCATGATTCTCCTTCTGTCGTGCTCGAATCGGTGTGATGCAAAGCGCTCGTCAATGCGTCGAGCGACTCTTTGAGCTTGACGAGATCGTCGACATTCATGCCGGTCTTCTCGGCCAGCTTGCGTGGAATGTCGAGTGCCTTTGCGCGCATGGCACTTCCGGTCTCGGTGAGGTGGATCTCGACGCGGCGTTCGTCGGTGCTGAGGCGTCGGCGCTCGATGAAACCGAGACCTTCGAGCCGCTTGAGCATCGGCGACAGAGTGCCGGTGTCGAGATCGAGTTCGGCGCAGATGTCCTTGACGCCGCGCCCGTCCTGTTCCCACAGCACCAGCAGTACGAGGTACTGCGGGTACGTGACACCGAGCTCGTCGAGCATCGGGCGATACACCGCGGTGGTAGCCCGCGATGCGGAGTACAGCGCGAAGCACACCTGACGGTCGAGTGCGAGTTCGTTGGTCACTCCAAGAACAGTAGTGCACGGTTAAGTTGTGCGCAACCTATAGATCCGTCGTGCGCGTATTGCGTACTCCTGAGCGCGTAAAACGCGCACGACGAGGGATCAGCTCTGCAGGGCGTTCCTCAGGCCGTCGAGCACGATGGTTGCCGCCGTCGGACCGGCGTTGAGGTACCACGGGTCGTCGTCGACTCGGACGATGTGATTCTCGGTTGCCGCGCTCATTCCGGCCCACAGCGGTTGGTGGTGTACGACGCGGCGCTCGAATCGGCTCCGGCGTCCTGGCTGGAGACGAACACCCAGTCCGCGTTCGCCAGTTGAATTTCTTCCTCGCTGAAGTCCTGTGAGGTCTTGTCGAACTGCTGGCTTTCCGGGCGGGCCAGGCCGGCGTCCCATGCGATGTACCCCGCGAACGACGGGATGCCGAACACGCGTGCCCGATCGGCGGTGAAGCGGACGAAGGAGACCGTGGGCGTGCCGCCATCGGCAACCGAATCACCCAGTGCCGCAGCGTCGGAGGTGTAGGTGTCGAGGAAGCTCTGCGCTTGCTCGGTGCGGCCCAGCGCGTCGCCGAGGAGGAGGAAGTCCTGCTTCCAGTTCACTCCGGTGCCCTCGGTGAGTACGGTCGGCGCGATGGTCGACAGCGTCGAATAGATGTCCTCGGAGCCTGCCTTGTTCGCCAGGATGAGGTCCGGTTCGATGGCGGCGATCGCCTCGATGTCGACTTCCTGCCGGTTGCCGACATCGACGAACTGCGCCATGCGATCCGCGTACTGCGGAAACGAGAAGCCGATGTAATCCGGTACCAGTGCGGCGCCGTCTCCGTAGGCGACTCCGGTGGGTACGACGCCCAGAGTGAGAGCCGCGTCGAGCTGACCGGTGGCGATCACGACGATCTTCGTCGGTTCGGCGGGGAGTTCGGTGGAGCCGCCGAAGTGGCCGACCGTGCGGGGGAACACTCCGTCCGCGGCCCCCGAACCCATGCCGTCGGGGATGCCGGTGGGGCCGGGTGCGTCCGTAGCAGCGTCGTCAGGGCCAGTGTCGTCGGAGGAGGTGGCCGACGCCGTACTGGTGGAGGGAGTGGCCGTCTGCTCGGCGGTACCGCCACAGGCAACGGTGTCAGTGCGGTGACCGCGGCGATCGCGGTGGCCAGGAGTAGACGTTTCACTTCGTTCTCTTTCACAGATCGGGCGTAGGCAGGTAACCCTAGCCTAAACCTGGTTGGGTCGATGTCCGCGATTCATTCATCTGCTACGGTGCTTTTCATGCAGCGCACGTATTTCTGGTTTAGCAGGCCGGCCCCGGGTGGGTCAGCCAGCGACGCCATGCGCTGACCCTCCACCCCACGAGCCGGATACAGACCGGCTCGAAGTGCATGTGGAGCATGAAGAGTCGGCCTGGGAACAGGAACGCCCTCTCATGACACTTTCTCTCGACACCCCACCTCTCGACGATCAGCGGACCATCAGCATCAGCCCGCTGGTTGCCCCGTCGGTGCTGCGCCGCGAACATGCTGTGGACGACGCGATCTCGGCCACCGTCAGAACCGGGCGCGCCGGCGTGGTCGACGTGCTGGACGGCCGCGACGATCGGCTGATCGTCGTCGTCGGCCCGTGCTCGGTGCACGACACCGACGCGGCCCTCGACTACGCTCGACGCCTCGCGGCCAAGGCATCCGAACTGGGCGATCGACTGCACATCGTCATGCGGGTCTACTTCGAGAAGCCGAGGACGACGCTCGGGTGGAAGGGATTGATCAACGATCCGCACCTCGACGGCAGCTTCGACATCAATGCCGGCCTGCGCGTGGGACGTCAACTGCTGCTCGACATTTCCGCGCTCGGTCTGCCGGTCGGGTGCGAGTTCCTCGACCCGATCACCCCGCAGTACATCGCAGACCTGGTCAGCTACGGCGCCATCGGTGCGCGGACTGCGGCCAGTCAGGTGCATCGCCAGCTGTGCAGTGCGTTGTCGATGCCGGTGGGGATCAAGAACTCCACCGAGGGCGACATCCAGGTCGCGGTCGACGGCACCCGTGCTGCCGCCGCGAGCCACGTCTTCCCCGGCACCGACCTCGACGGCCAGGCGGCTCTGATCCGCACCGTAGGAAACCCGGACTGTCACGTCATTCTGCGCGGCGGCGTCGACGGGCCGAACTACGATGCCGAGTCGGTCGCCGATACCGTTGCACGCCTGCGTAAGTCGGGTCTAACGGAGCGAGTCGTCATCGACGCCAGCCACGGCAACAGCCGCAAGGACCACAACAAGCAGGTCGACGTGGTCACCGACGTGGCAGCACGGGTCGCGGCAGGCGAACACGGCATCGTCGGTCTGATGCTCGAGAGCTTCCTGGTCGCGGGGCGTCAGGATCTCGAACTCGGCCACCGTGACGATCTGCTGTACGGGCAGTCGATCACCGACGCGTGCCTCGACTGGGCGACCACGGCAACGCAATTGGACACACTTGCGGCCGCGGTGGAGAAGCGCCGGGCCTCGCGCTAGCGGACCCCGCGCGGTCGGAACTGCACGCTGATGCGTGGGCCGGTCGCGCGGGTGGACTTGGGTACGGCATGTTCCCAGGTTCGTTGACACGATCCACCCATCACCACCAGGTCGCCGTGACCGAGCGTGAACTTCAACGACGTTCCACCGCCGCGCGGTCGGAGCATGAGTTGCCGTGAGGCACCGAGGGATACGATCGCAACCATGGTGTCCTCGGTAGCGCTGCGACCGATGTTGTCCCCGTGCCAGGCGACGCTGTCGGATCCGTCGCGGTAGTAGCACAGTCCGGCGGTGGTGAACGATTCTCCGAGTTCGGCGCGGTAGTGCTCGTCGAGGGCATCGCGTGCGTCGTAGAGCGCGGCGTCGGGCCACCGCTCGCGCTCGGCGTAGAACCGAACCAGGCGCGGGACATCGACCACGCGGTCGTACATCTGCCTGCGCTCGGCCCGCCAATCGACGGAGTCCACCAGTGAATCGAACAGGTGGGTATCGGACAACCAGCCCGGTCGAACGTCCACCCACGCCCCGAGTGTGAGTTCGCGACGGGTGACGGACTCGAGCGACCCGACGCCACCGTCGGCGTCACCGAACAACGAGCCCTGCATGGCGAGCGACATGACCGTCACTGTATCGAACGTGTGTTCCCATTTCCAGTGCGCGGCGGTACCGTGCCGTCATGGGATATCGATTTCAGGTCGTTGTCGACAGTGCGAACCCGCATGCACTGGCGAAGTGGTGGGCGCAGACGCTGGGTTGGCAGTCCGAACCCAGCAACGAGGACTTCATTCGCGAGATGATTGCCGCGGGGCATGCGCGCGAGGAGGACACGACCACGTTCGAGGGCGTTCTCGTGTGGCAGGCGGGCGCGGGAATCACCGATCCCGAGTCGCCCGACAGCCCGCGGGTGCTGTTCCAATCGGTGGCCGAGCCGAAATCGGTGAAGAATCGGTTGCACCTCGACATTCGCGTCGGCGACGAGCGTGAATCGGTGGTCACGCAACTGGAAGCACGGGGCGCGTCGGTACTGCATCGAGGACGTCAGGGACCCAGTGTCTGGATCACGATGACCGATCCCGAGGGCAACGAGTTCTGCGTCAGCTGAGACGGTACGAGCCGGGGGTCTGGCCGGTCCATCGCTTGAAGGCTCGGCGGAAGGCGCTGGGCTCGGAGAACCCCAACCTGGTCGAGATGTCGTCAACGCTGTCTCCGCGGCTCAAACCGGAAATCGCTGCATCGCGCAGCACTTCTTCGCGCAGTTGGTTGATGGAGGTGCCCTCCTGCCGAAGAATTCGGCGCAGGTGTGGCGGGCTGATGTTCAACATCGCCGCGATTTCGTCGGTTCCCGGTGCGCCACCTTTGAATCCGGTTTCCAGGGCGCGGCGAACCTGGCTCGACGCAGTGCTGTCGTAATCTCGGGACGAGAACAGCAGATTGGGCGACTCCGCGAGATACTCCGCCAGAGTCGCCTCGGTCTGCACGATCGGTGCCCGCATCACCGCGCTGTCGAATTCCAGTGTGGCGAGCTCGGTTCCGAACTCCACGTGGGTTCCGAAGATGGCGTCGTACATCTTTCCCGCCTCGGGGCCCGGCAGCGCGTAGGGCAGTTGCACCGACAGAAGCTTGACCCGGTTGCCGATGAGCCACGCCGCGAATCGGTGCAGCAGAATCAACAGGAAGTCGGTCAGCAGTCGCTCGGCGAGTTCGTTGCCTTCCGGGCTCAGGTGGGTGGTGGGTGTGACGTGCACCGTCAGGACCGTGGATTCTTCGGTTCGATCGATCGTCATGGGGCGTACCGGTATCAGTACCCGCATGGTCTCGGACATTCGAATCAGTGCGGCCTGCAGGTTCTCGGTGTGTATGAGGGTCTGGCACACCACGCGAAAGCTGCCGCGCCGCACCGGTACTGCAGCGAGACCGAACAGTTCGTCGCCGGTCATCGTCCAGACCGCCTGGGTGAATGCAGTGACCTGCCGGGTGGTCAGACGCTCGGCCGGATTGTCGAGGATGGTGGATCCGATGCCGGCCATCGACAGCGGGTAGGTCAGGTCGACCCCGCTCCTCGTCGCGAGGTCGACGGCCTGCCTGACGAAGTAGGCCGGGATCGTCGGTTGCGCAGTCACAACTTCCGTAGCCTCTCGGCCGCGTCGGCGAGAACCTTGTCCTGCTTGCAGAAAGCGAAGCGCACCAACGACTTCCATGGAGTCGGCTCGTCGACGAACGCCGTGACCGGAACCGCCGCGACGCCCACCAGATCCGGTAGGGCACGGCAGAACTCGTAGGCGTCACCGCGTCCGATCGGTGCGATGTCGGCACAGACGAAATACGTTCCTGCGCTGTACTTCACATCGGCACCTGTCGCTGCCAGAGCGGCCGAGAGTGTGTCTCGCTTGCGTTGCAGGCCGTCGCGCATCTGCGCTATCCACGCCTGCTCGTGCTCGAGCGCGTAGGCGACGGCCGGTTGGAAGGGAGTGCCGCCGACGAAGGTCATGAACTGTTTGGCCGCGCGGACGGCGTCGATCAATTCGGCAGGCCCCAGCGCCCAGCCCGTCTTCCATCCGGTGGCGTTGAAGGTTTTGGCGGCACTCGACACCGTGACGGTGCGCTCGAACATCCCGGGCAGTGTCGCGATCGGCGTGTGCACCGTGCCGTCGAAGGTGAGGTGCTCGTAGACCTCGTCGGTGAGGACCAGCAGATCGTGGGTGACCGCGATGTCGGCGATGCGGATCATGGTGTCCCGGTCGAAGACCGTGCCGGTGGGGTTGTGCGGGGAATTGACGATCAGCATGCGGGTGCGGGGCCCGATGGCGTGTTCGAGGGCGTCGGTGTCGACGGTCCATCCGTTGCCGTCGGACACCAGTGGCACGGCGGTTCGAGTGGCACCGGCGAGTGCGATGGCGGCCGCGTAGGAGTCGTAGAACGGTTCGATCAGCAGGACGTCGTCACCTGACTCGATCAGGCCGAGAAGTGTCGCCGAGATCGCCTCGGTGGCACCGACGGTGACGAGTATCTGCGAATCGGGGTCGTAGCGCAGACCGAATCGGGCCGCCCTGTCGTCGGCGATGGCCGCCCGCAGCACCGGCATGCCGGGGCCGGGGGAGTACTGGTTGAGGCCGCTCGCGATGGCCTCACGCGCGGTCTCGAGCATGGCTGGTGGGCCGTCGGTGTCGGGGAAGCCCTGCCCGAGGTTGACGGCCTTCTTCTCGACGGCGAGTGCGGTCATCTCGGCGAAGATCGTCGACGCGAACGGGCGCAACCGTG
>NZ_BAOX01000239.1:0-7586 GCF_000813105.1 Rhodococcus sp. BS-15
CGCCGGGGCACCTCGATCGCGTGGCCGCCATCGAGGCCGGAGTCGCAGACCTACCCGGCCTCGAGGTCACCGGGGCCTGGCAGCGCGGCGTCGGGGTGCCCGCGTGTATTGCGTCCGCCACCACCGCTGCCGCCCGTCTGATCGAAGTGGCACGATAGGGCCATGGCACGCCTCGATTACTCAGCGCTCAATTCGACTCTTCGTTACTTGATGTTCTCGGTCTACAAGGTCACACCCGGTGTTCTGGGCGAGGATCGGGCCGCGGCCGCCAAGGAAGCGAAGGTGTTCTTCGAAGGTCGTGAAGACAAGGGCGTTGCGGTGCGCGGGGTCTACGACATCGCCGGCATGCGCGCCGACGCCGACTTCATGGTGTGGACACACGCCGAGCGCATCGAGGACCTGCAGGCGACGTATTCCGATTTCCGTCGCACCACCGCGCTGGGCAAGGCGAGCACTCCGGTGTGGAGCAACACCGCGCTGCACCGCCCGGCCGAGTTCAACAAGAGCCACGTCCCGGCCTTCATCGCCGGTGAGGATCCGGGCGCGTACATCTGCGTCTACCCGTTCGTGCGGTCGATCGATTGGTACCTGCTGCCCGACGACGAGCGCCGCACGATGCTCGCCGATCACGGTATGGCTGCACGTGGCTACAAGGACGTGCGGGCGAACACCGTGCCGTCGTTCGCACTCGGCGACTACGAGTGGATCCTGGCCTTCGAAGCCCCCGAACTCGATCGCATCGTGGACCTGATGCGTGACCTGCGGGCCACCGAGGCGAGGCGACACGTACGCGAGGAAACCCCGTTCTTCACCGGCCCTCGGGTCGAGGTGGACGCGCTCGTCGAATCCCTGCCGTGACGACGACGGGCACACCCACGATCGAGGCCGTCCTGTTCGACTTCTCGGGCACGTTGTTCAGGCTCGAGGAACACCCCTCCTGGTTCGACGGCGTCCACGATGCCGACGGCACCCCCGTCGACGGTGCCGGAGCTGCGGAACTGATGCGTCGGATGACCGCGCCGGTGGGGGAGACGGTCGAGTTCGACGACGCGACGCGTCATGCCTGGCGACACCGAGACCTCGACCCAGCGCTGCACCGACAGGCGTATCTGCACGTCCTCGCGCAGTCCGGTGTCACCGATCCGGCGCACGCAGAATCCGTCTACGGTCGCGTGATCGACGCCGACTCGTGGACGCCGTACCCGGATACCGAGGCGGTGCTCAAAAGGCTTGCTGCGGACTCGGTTCGGGTCGGGGTGCTGAGCAACATCGCGTTCGATATCCGGCCTGCCTTCGTCGATCGCGATCTCGATCGGTACGTCGATCACTTCGTGCTCTCGTTCGAGGTCGGTCACGTCAAACCGCAACCGGAGATCTTCCGGCACGCGGTCGCGGCCTTGGGCGTCGATCCCTCCCGGACGTTGATGGTGGGCGACAGTGCCGAGGCCGACGGTGCTGCGCAGGAGATCGGCTGCAGCTTCGCTCTGGTCGATCCGGTGCCGACGGCGCAGCGGCCCGATGCACTGCTGGCAGCGTTGAGCGCGTTCGGGATTCGATGACCGGGGTGGTTCGATGACCGGAGTGGCCGGCGTCCAGCACATGGGCCACTGGGGCATGTTTCGGGCCGAGTCGGACGGACGCGATGTCACTGCCGTCCATCCCCAGGTGACCGACAGAAATCCGTCCCCGGTACTGGGGAACCTCGTCGGGTCGGTGACCCATCGATCCCGTATCACCTCCCCGGCGGTGCGTATGGGCTGGCTCGAGCACGGGCCGGGGCCGACCGACAAGCGTGGCAGCGACGAGTTCGTCGAGGTGTCCTGGGACGAGCTCACCGATCTGCTGGCGGCCGAATTACGCAGAGTCGTCGACACATTCGGCAACAACGCGATCTACGGCGGGTCGTACGGTTGGGCGAGTGCCGGACGTTTCCACCACGCGCAGAGTCAGGTGCATCGCTTCCTCAACTGCATCGGCGGTTACACCCGATCGGTGCACAGCTACTCCCTGGGTGCGACCGGCGTCATCATGCCGCACGTTCTCGGTGCGCATTGGAAGATGTTCTCGCGCTCCACATCCTGGAAAGTGATCGCCGCACACACCGAACTGCTGGTGGCATTCGGGGGAGTTCCGGTGAAGAACACCGGCATCAATCACGGCGGTACGTCGGATCATCCGACCGTCGACTCGCTCGACGCGATGCGTGCTCGCGGCGGACAGATAGTTACAGTCAGTCCCTTGCGCAACGACATGTCGGGCGACGCCCGATGGATCGCTCCGCGGCCCGGTACCGACGTGGCGATGATGCTGGCTCTGGCTACGTACTCGCCGATGAGAAGCTGCACGACACAGCGTTTCTGGAGAAGTACTGCGAGGGATACCCCGAATTCGAGCGATACCTCCTCGGTATCACTGACGGAACCCCCAAGACCCCGCAGTGGGCGTCTGCGATCTGCGGCATCGAGTCCGCGGTGATCGCGGATCTCGCTCGGGAGATGGCGTCGAAACGCACGATGGTGACGGTCACCTGGTCGCTGCAGCGGACGAGGCACGGGGAGCAGGCACCGTGGATGGGCGTCACCCTGGCGTCGATGCTCGGTGGAATCGGCGTTCCGGGCGGAGGATTCGGGCACGGGTACGGGTCGATGAACGAGCCCGGTCTGGCCCCGGTGCCGTATCCGTTGCCGACGCTGCCGCAAGGCATCAATCCCGTACCCGACCTGATTCCGGTCGCCGCGGTCTCGGACATGCTGCTGAATCCCGGTGGTGAATTCGACTACGACGGTAAGCGATTTACCTACCCGGACATCAAGATCGTCTACTGGGCCGGCGGAAATCCGTTCCACCACCACCAGGATCTGGGGCGCTGCGCCGCGCACTCGGCAGAACCGACACAGTCGTGGTGCACGACCCGTACTGGACACCGATGGCCAAGCACGCTGACATCGTCGTCCCGTCGACCACGTCGTTGGAGCGATCGGATCTGAGCTGCACGCGCAACGATCCCTTGCTCGTCGCGATGGACCCGGCCGCCGCGCGATTCGCCGACTCCCGCGACGATTACGACACGTTCGCCGAGCTGGCGACGAAACTCGGTGTGGGCGAGCAGTTCACCGAGGGGCGTAGCTCGCAGCAGTGGCTCGAGCATCTGTACGAGCAGTGGCGCGGCTATCTACGCGCCGGGGGCGTCGATACTCCGGAATACGAAAATTTCCGGCGCGAGGGGTCGTTTCGGATGAAGACCGAGGACGATCTGACGTTCTTCGAGGATTTCCGACGCGACCCGGTGGGCAACGCGTTGCGCACCCCGAGCGGGAAGATCGAAATCTTCTCGGCGACAGTGGCGGGCTTCGACTACGAGGACTGCGTGGGCATCCGATGTGGTTCGAGCCACAGGAATGGCTCGGCGGGCCGAGGGCCGAGCAGTTTCCGTTGCACCTGATCGCCAACCAGCCGCGCACCAGGTTGCACAGTCAGCTCGATCACGGTGCGGTGAGCCGTAACTCGAAGATTCAGGGTAGGGAGCCGATACGAATGCACTCGTCGGCGGCCGCGGCCAGGGGAGTGTGCGACGGTGACGTCGTCCGAGTGTTCAACGACCGCGGATCGTGCCTGGCCGGTGTGGTCGTCGACGATGCGATGCTCGAGTCGGTCGTTCAGCTGTCCACCGGTGCCTGGTACGACCCTGAAGATCCGGCCGATCCCAATTCGATGTGCGTGCACGGCAGCGTGAACGTGCTCACCGCAGACGAGGGATCGTCGGCGCTCGCGCGGGGGTGCACCGGTCAGCACGTGTTGGTGGAGATCGAACGCTACGACGAGCCGTTGCCGCCGATCACCGCGTTCGATCCACCAGTTCGGTCCGGGGTCAGAACACGACCCGAGAGATGATCTCGGCGACGAGCGCGGGCTTGTCCTCGCCCTCGATCTGCAACGTTCCCGCCGTCACCAGCTGTAGTGCTCCACCGGATACTTCCTCGGCGGAGACGAGGGTGGTCTGCAGCCGTACGTGAGCTCCGACCTTCACCGGGTTGATGAAGCGAACCTTGTTGGAGCCGTAGTTGATTCCGAGCTTGGTGTTCTCGATGGTGTAGATCTGCCAGTTGAGCATCGACACCAGGGACAGGCTCAGAAATCCGTGGGCGATCGGTGCGCCGAACGGGCTTTCCTTCTTCGCCCGCTCGACGTCGACGTGGATCCACTGGTGATCGCCGGTGGCGTCGGCGAAGGTGTTCACCCGCTCCTGGGTGATCTGCAGCCAATCGCTGGTTCCCAGGTCTTCGCCGACGGCGGCTTTGATCTGCTCTGGTGAGGTGAAAGTGCGCATGCTCACAGTATGGCTCGAGCAGCGCCGATCAGGATGCAGGCTTGAGCGTCAACGAGATCGAGTTGATGCAGTACCGCTGGTCGGTCGGCGTGGGGTAGCCCTCGCCCTCGAAGACGTGGCCGAGGTGGCTGTGGCACGTGCGACAGATGACCTCGACGCGGCGCATTCCGAGCGTGGTGTCCTCTTTGAGGATGACGGCTTCGCTGTCGGCAGGGTCGAAGAAGGACGGCCAGCCGCAGTGCGATTCGAACTTCTCGGTGCTACGGAACAGTTCGGCACCGCAGGCGCGGCATTCGTAGATGCCTTCGGTGGTGGTGTCGGTGTATTCGCCGACGCCGGGGCGTTCGGTGCCTGCTTGCCGCAGCACCGCGTACTCCTCGGGGGTCAGCTTCTCGCGCCACTGTGCATCGGTGAGCTGGACGGCCGGGGCGGAATTGTTGTCGGTAGCTGAACTCATGCTCACACGCTAATACGATTTGTCGGGCTATGCCGTTTTGGCTGGTGGAGCGCTCGGCAACAGGTAGCTGGGTTCGATTCCGTCGTCGAGTCGTCCCTCGCTTCGAGCGGCGAAATAGCGTCCGACGAGGACGCCGAAGATGACGACGATCAGCAGCGCCCAGCCGAAGGTGGTGCGGAGGTAGTCCAAGGCGCGGCCGGTTTCGATCCAGCGGCCCGAGAGCCATCGGTCGTAGTTCATGAACCCGTAGATCGCGAGCCAGGCCGGCCAGTTGCGCAGCAGCGAGTTCTTCAGCACGACGGTCATCAGCAGCGGGAACAGCATCATCGAGTAGTACATCTGGCCGAGGGAGCCCAACAGCCAGTGTGCGGTGAGGATCAAGCCCGAGGTGGTCGCGAAGAAGAAGAGTCGGTCCTCGCGGCAGTATCGGTAGAGCAGCCACAGCGAGATCAGAACCATGATTCCCAGTACCGCTCGGATTCCGAGGGTGAGGAGTTCGGGAACACCGTAGTAGCGGCCGTTACCGACGACAGCGCTGTTGAAGTAGTCGCGGGTCTGCAGCAGGTACGGCAGCGTCCGATCGATGAAGTTCATCGGATCCACCGACAGCGGCCAGGCGATGGCCATCATCACCACGGGGATCGCGATCGAGGTGATGAAGACCTTCCACTGACGCGTCATCAGCGGAAGCAGCAGCAGCGGCGCGAGCATCGGCTTGATCGCCAGAGTCAGACCCATGGCGACGCCCGCCGACAGGTCCTTGCGCTGGAGGAGGAACCCGAGGAAGGCCACCTCACCGAGAAGCACGAAGCCGTTGAAGTTGGTGAACACCAACGTGTTGGTCACTGTTTCGCTGACGAAGGCGGCCAGCAGGAGAGCGGGGGCCGCTACCGAATCGATCCGGAATCCGAAGATCCGCAACAGGATGTACAGCGCCAGCAGAATCGCGACGGTGCTGGCGATGATGAACAGCCAGCGGGACCGCTCGGGGTCGATGAATGCAATGGGGGAGAGCAGCATCGTTGCGCTCGGTTGGTACAGATAGTGCGGATCGACCGAGTCGAAGTTCGCCGTGTACACCGGCTGGCGGTTGAGGAATGCCAGGGCGGCGCTGTACACCGGGTTGAAATCGTTGGTGATGTCTCCGTTGACCGCCTTGATCACCACGCGCTGGATGACGGTCATGATGGCGATCGGCCACAGGGCGTACTTGATTACCTCGGCGGTCGTCCGCCCTGACCGCGGCTCCAGAAAGCTAAGTGACACCCGGGAACGGTACCCGAGGCGGTGACCGCACCGGCGAAGGACACCCCGCGATGGGCACCCGGTTCAGGCGGGGCAGACGGTGCCGTCGGTCGGAAGCGCGCTGTCGCGTGCGTAGTTCACCGCAGCGCTCTGCAGACACTGCGATCCGCCCAGGCTCGGATGCCCGCTGCCCTGCCACGCGGCCGAGGCGACGCCTGCACCGGTAGCCCCGACCAACCCGGTGACCGAGGACAGCCCGCCGTTTCCGGCGATCGGGTCGCCTGCGTTGGACAGGACCAACACCGGAACGTCCAGAGAGGTGGGCAGCGGAGTGGACGGAGCCGTCGGCCAGGACGAGCACAGCAGAGCCGTCAGTGCGGCGTCGGTGCCGTAGATCGGGTAGCGCTCGGTCCACTGCGACGTCAGGTCGCGAACGCCCTGCGGTGACGGCCACTGCTGCCCGTCTGTGCACCGAGACACGAATTGCCCGTCGGTGCTGTAGGCGTTCCGACCCCGCTCGGCGAGGGCCGACAGTGCGGTGGTGTCGGACCCGGCGGCCGAGGACAGTGCAGTGGACAGCCCAGTGGCCCGTGACGACGCGTCGCCTGCCGTCGATGCGAGGGCGAAAGTGATGCCGTCGAGAATCTCGTGGGTGGACAGCGGCGAGAATTCGCCACCGGCGGCGCGTCGGAGCAGCTGGGCGACGGCGGCCGTCGGATCGCTGCCGAGCGAGCAGTTCAGCGCGACGCATCGCTGCGTGAACGCTCTGAAGGCTGCTTCCTTGCCCTGTGTCCGCTGCTCGGCCAACGTGATCTGATCTGCGCCCACTCCGGTCGGTGAATCGAGGATCAGGCGCGAGATGTTGGCCGGAAACTTCGCTGCGTAGGCCAACGCGGTGAGCGCGCCGTTGCCCGAGCCGATCAGGCCGATCTGTTCCACACCCCAGAGTTGCCGCAGACGGTCCAGATCGTCCGCGGCATAGGTGGTTCCGAACGCGAGCTCCTGCGGTTGCAACGTGTCGGTGCACTCGATCGTGGCGTCACGACCTGCGTCGACAGCGCGGTCGACGGCGTCGGCATCGGATCTGGTGAACTGCCCCAGCGCGTCGACAGCAGACTTGGTAGGAGACTGGAGGGTGTCGTCGATGCAGACCACGGCGGTGGATCGGCCGATGCCGCGACGATCCACCGCAACGATGGGATGAGCCTCGAGCAGCGTCGCGAGCGGGCCTGCGGCCATCGTGGCCAACGTGCCGATCGACGACCGATCCGAACCGGACGTGAACACCAGCGGTCCCGCATCGCTGGGCGTTCTGTCGAGTCGGGCTCGCAGCGCGCCGACGGCGAAAGTGCCGAACATCTGCCCGCTCGCATCCACGTCTGCTTCGTACTCTGCGCATTCGAGTGTCAGGCCGGGAGTGGTTGAGGTGAGCCCGAACGTGCCGAGTGTGGCTGCGGTGCAGTCGGCCCAGGCGAGATCGTTGGTCGGCACGGCAAGTGCGACCGGTTCCGGGGGTGCGTCCGTCGAGGGCTCGCCCGGCTGACCGGGGGAGCGCTG
>NZ_BAOX01000238.1:0-105 GCF_000813105.1 Rhodococcus sp. BS-15
CACGGCCTCGGACCGATCCGACGCGGAGTCGATCGAGACGGCGCTGAACGACCTCGCGGCGGTGGCGAACATCGATGCGCAGCCGCTCGCTGCGACCGTGCAGCG
>NZ_BAOX01000237.1:0-7722 GCF_000813105.1 Rhodococcus sp. BS-15
GGGGGTGAACCTTGTACACCGCAGTGACGAAATCGTTCAACGTGTCCGAGTCGATCATGTTCTCGCCCATGATCTTTGCACGCTGATCCTCGGGGATCTCGCCGATCTCGCACAGGCGTCGGAGCAACAGCCCGAGCTGGCTGTCCGATCCGCGTCCCGACGGACGCATCAGGTCGTCGAGCATCCCCATCAGCGTCGAGCGCCAGAATCCGGCAGCGTCGAGCAACCTGATCAGAAAGAAGTAGCCGCCCTTGAGCTGCACTTCTTCTCGTACCTGGCCGAGCAGATGCGTCTTGCCCGAACCGGCCGGGCCGCGCACGACGACCCCCAGCGGACTGGCGTCATCGGAGGCGTCCGCGTCGTCGTAGGCATTCATCACCTCGAGGAACACACGTTCGTGCATTCCCGGCACGTGCACGTTCGACTGCGAACGCCACACGTCGTCGGGGGTCGGTGCCCAGCTCAACCGCACCGATTCGAGAGCTCGGATCTGCTCGTTGTCCGTCATCGTCGACTCAACGCCCATCATGGTTCGATCGAGAGAAGGTGGTTCTGCTGATTTCCGACGACGACGGCCGCGGCGCGTTCCTCATCGGTCAGCGTCTTCTGATTTTCCTCGGGTATCAACGAGACGTCTGCCGCGCGACGCAGACGCGCAAGGGCGTCATCGAGATCGCTTCGAGGTATGTCGCGCAACTCGTTTCGCAGCCTGGAGAGCCGAACGGTGCTGCCGGGTTCGCGCGCGAGCCGGGCATAGGCCGCGCGAATCGAGCCTTCGATGTCGACCGTCGTCTCGGTCTTCTCGACGGGCGCAGGCTCATCTGTTCGCGGCGAGAACACATCCGCCGGGCGGCTGTCGGTGCGATCGAGCCACCGACGCAACCCCGCCAACACGGTGAACATGGCCTTACCGGCACCGGTCGATCGAGCCGGTGGTTCCCCACCGATGAGTTCGCCGCAGATCCGCCACCCCTTGTCGGTGAGTTCGAGTGTCATCGGAGTGACGTTCCGGTTCACGTCGATAAGACCGGACTTCTCCAGTTTGTCGCGGGGTGTCTTCTTGAGTTCGGGGCCCATCGTCTTGAGCTCGGAGTTCTTGACCGGACTCGCTTCGGCCATCAGGACGAGCAGCACTGCTATTTCGGTCCCGTTCAGGTCTTCGGTACTCATCGAGGATCCCCCTTCGATCGTCTTCTCGATACTGCCTCGCGGATGGTAGCGACCGCACGTTGCGGATCGTCGATCACCTGAGCGTTGGTGAAGCGCAACACCATGTAGCCGTGTGTCTGCAGCTGGTTGTCACGGACGCGGTCCTCGGCGAACCGGTCGACGGCCCGATGCTCGTTGCCGTCTATCTCCACCACGACCTTCTCGGTGCGCCACAGTACGTCGACAGTGAACGGACGGCTGAGCTCGCCGAGTCGGATCGAGCGGTTGTGCTCACGCCCGGTGGCCCAGTCGTGGGCGTCCAGCGCGCGACACAGGCGCTTCTCGGGTTCGCTTGCCGGGTGAGGGTGACCCGCGATCGGGGGATAGCTCAGCGGTCGGAATCGGTCGAGGACAGTGCTGACACCATCGGGTACTTCCGGCGCACGTACCGAGACCGACGGGAATCGGTCCATGTTCGAGGCCCCGTCGCCAGTCACCCACACGGCGGCCTCGGCGTGGGCGCACAACCATTCCGCCGCCGCTGCGACGACTCCGGCATCCATTCCGGCGGGCACGACCAACACGAGGGCAGCAGTGCTTCGATGCTGAGCCGAGGCAAGGACTCGGGCCGACCCTGCGGCTCGGGTCTCGACGGTGAATGCGGTTCGACGCGGCAACCGGCCCGCGACCGCGGCGTCTGCGAGTGACCCGACGTACGGGCCGAAGTGTGCGGTGTCGCCGGCGAGCCGCACAGCCGCGACGCGTGCAGCGCGCCGATCCAACGTCGACGAGCCTTCGTGGTGATCGAGTTCGGTGAGCAACAGCGGAATCGAGTCGACTGCCGCGTTCTCTAACTCCGCGACCACCGCATCGACGAGATCGACGGCACGACTCGCCGTCGTGGGATCGACCGCGAAGAACACGATCGAGGGCGAATCCGACGGCAGAGGATTCACGGACTCGGCGAGTTCGCGCTCGGTGGCACCGTGCAGTCGGACGACGCGATCCAGTGGCAGACTCGACCACCATCCGCCGTCGTCATCCGTCGACGTCATCGCCGCGCCTCGCTGATCCCAAGATGTCCCATCCCCGAAACCGTACCGAGAGTTCCGAGTTCGCAGGCGACGGCCGGTGCTGGAGCGAAAGCGATTTGGATCCCGGGGGTCGGTTCCCCTACACTTGACCGGTTGCCTGTGGCAGCGGTGTCCCTTCGTGTGCCCGCACCCAGCAGCCGACCGCGCGTGTCGGGACGGAAATCCGGCACGTACGTACATCCAGGTCAAGGAGAAGTTAGTGATTCAGCAGGAGTCGCGAGTACGCGTCGCTGATAACACGGGCGCGAAGGAAATCCTTTGCATCCGCGTTCTCGGTGGTTCGTCACGTCGCTACGCCGGAATCGGCGACATCATCGTAGCTACGGTGAAGGACGCCATTCCCGGTGGAAACATCAAGAAGGGTGAGGTCGTCAAGGCCGTCATCGTCCGCACCATCAAGGAGCGTCGCCGTCCGGATGGCTCGTACATCCGTTTCGACGAGAACGCTGCGGTGCTGATCAAGCCGGACAACGATCCCCGTGGAACTCGTATCTTCGGCCCGGTCGGCCGTGAGCTGCGTGAGAAGAAGTTCATGAAGATCGTCTCGCTCGCCCCGGAGGTGCTGTAAATGAAGGTGCACAAGGGCGACACCGTTCTCGTGATCGCAGGCAAGGACAAGGGTGCCAAGGGCAAGGTCATTCAGGCCTACCCCGCTGACTCCAAGGTTCTCGTCGAGGGTGTGAACCGCATCAAGAAGCACACCGCGGTCTCCGCCAACCAGCGCGGAGCATCCTCGGGTGGCATCGTCACCCAGGAAGCCCCGATCCACGTATCGAACGTCGCAGTGGTCGACTCGGACGGCAACCCCACTCGCGTGGGCTACCGGACCGACGAAGAAACCGGCAAGCGCGTTCGTGTTTCCCGGAAGAACGGGAAGGACATCTGAGATGACTACCACCGAAAACATCGCGGGCGAACAGCCCCGCCTCAAGGCGCGCTACCGCGCCGAGATCAAAGACGCCCTGAACACCGAATTTGCATACGAGAACGTCATGCAGATCCCCGGCATCGTCAAGGTCGTCGTCAACATGGGTGTCGGCGACGCCGCCCGTGACGCCAAGCTGATCAACGGTGCAGTTGCCGACCTCGCTGCCATCACCGGCCAGAAGCCGGAGATCCGCAAGGCACGCAAGTCCATCGCACAGTTCAAGCTGCGCGAAGGAATGCCCATCGGCGCACGCGTCACCCTCCGTGGCGACCGCATGTGGGAGTTCCTCGACCGTCTGGTCTCCATTGCCCTTCCCCGAATCAGGGACTTCCGCGGCCTCTCGGGCACGCAGTTCGACGGCAACGGAAACTACACGTTCGGCCTCAACGAGCAGTCGATGTTCCACGAGATCGACGTGGACAAGATCGACCGTCCGCGCGGCATGGACATCACCGTAGTAACCACCGCAACCAACAACGAAGAAGGCCGCGCGCTGCTCAAGCACCTCGGCTTCCCGTTCAAGGAGAACTGAGTCCATGGCGAAGAAGGCATTGGTCAACAAGGCCAACAAGAAGCCGAAGTTCGCGGTGCGTGCATACACTCGCTGCAACCGCTGCGGCCGTCCCCATTCCGTGTTCCGCAAGTTCGGCCTCTGCCGTATCTGCGTGCGCGAGATGGCACACGCCGGAGAGCTTCCCGGAGTTCGCAAGAGCTCCTGGTGATCTGAGGCCTCCGGGCTTCACCACACCACGCTGATGGGCGTGGGTTCCGAAAGGAACCCACGCCCATTTCGCGTTTGCTCACCTCTCCCATCTCATACCGACCACACGTCGTTTCGTAGATCGAGTGACCGAGTCAGATCCAGCGCAGCACGACGGCCGTCGTTGTCGACAAACAGAAGAAGGCCACGCTCGGACATCGACGACGCGAGAGCGTCGATGGGAACGGTTCGACATCCGGGTGGCATACCCGAGACTCCGAGCTCTCGATAGGTATCGGCGATCCCGACCACGTCCTCGACAGTGTCCATTCCCAGGATGGTCACGAAATGGCCTACGCTCCAATCGAATTCGGTCAGTTCCGCGGTGTGGACGTTCGCCAGCAGGCCGAATCGGAACTGTACGTCGGCAAGGCGGGCGAGTAGCAGGCGCAGACCCTCGGCACCGGGCCCCATGATCGGAACCACTGCGACGCGTCCTTCGGTCGCCGTCTCGATACCCGTCGCAAGACCTGCCGCTGTGGTCCCGGCCGTGTCGATCGATGCGGCCCTCGGAAGGGAATCCCACCCGTCGGTGAGCCTCGGCGTTCCGGGAGGGCGGGCCGAGTCGATCTCGCCCGGCCAGATCGCGGATCCCGATGCGATCGCGAGCGCAGTGACGTCCGGTGTGTCGCCGACGACGGCGGTCAGCGCTATCGATGCCGAGAACGGTCCGCAGAGCTGATCCGGTTGTGGCAGAGCGCTGTCGAGGGCCGAGACGATTGCGCCTACGCCGGGGAATTGTCGCAGCATGTCAGTAGATCCAGCGCAGCGATTCCAGCAGTTCGTCCTCGGTGTGGCTCTCCGCCCACGCGGCGTCGGCGTCCCGGCAGGCTACGAATGCGCCCAGAAGCTCCACGCCCAACACGTCTGCGACCAGCGTGGACGACAGTAGGTTCTCACGTTGTTGCGCATGCGTCGTCGCGAGTGGGGAGATACCGGCGGCGTCGCGACGGGCATCGTCCCAGCCGCCCACATCCTCCTGAACCGGTGGCGACAACTGCGCGTCATCCGCCACTCCCGACAGGCCGGCCGCGATCGTGACGGCAAGCGCCAGGTACGGATTGGCGGAAGCGTCGCACGCCTTCAATTCGACGTTGGTGTGATTCGGACCGAGTAGAGGGGTAGCGGGTACGAGCCGTACTGCAGCCTCCCGGTTCTCGACGCCCCAGAAACCGAAGGCACCGGCCCAGTAGCCGGGTCGACGTCGGAGCAAGGATCCCGAACTCGGTGCAGTAACGGCGGTGACTCCCGGCAGCTCTCGAACCAGGCCTGCGATGTACGACTGCCCGGTATCGGACAATCCATGGTCACCGTCTCCGGTCAGAGCGTTCCGGCCGTCGCGAACCAGCGACGTGTGCAGGTGCCATCCGTTCCCCGCATTGCTCGACGAGGGCAGGGGAGCGAAGCTTGCCCGCAGGCCGTGAGCTTTCGCCGCCGCGTGGATGGTTTGCCGCGCGAGAACTTGCGCATCGGCCGCAGCAAGTGGATCGAGTGGAGCGAGCGCGATCTCGAGCTGGGAACTGCCGTACTCGGCATGAATCTGACCGATGCTCACACCGTTCGCAGACAGGGCGTGCAGCAGCGATACGACGAAGTCGTCGACATCGCGTAGTGCGTTGGCGGAGTACGCAGGTCCGCGATGAGCGGACATGCCGTCCGATTCACGGGTCAGGGCGAACTCGATCTCGAATCCGGCCCGCACCTCGAAGCCGGCATCGGCAGCCAGTTGCACCTGGCGCTCGAGAACCGCGCGTTGATCGTAGGGCCAGGGCGAGCCGTCCGCCGAGAGCTGCCTGCCATGTATCCAGGCAAGCCCTGGTTGGTCGGAGAGCGCGACCACGCTCGACGCGCTGTCGATCACCGGAATCAACCGCACATCGCCCGACGGCGTCGACAATCCATCGTGGGCGAAGGTGATCCCGTCGTGCGAATCGAAAACCGCGAACACCGCGGTGACCCCTACTCCGCGACGTGCGACTGCGGTCAATTCTGCGGTCGGTACGGTGCGCGATCGGACAATGCCGTTGTTGTCGACCCACCCGATCGTCACCCCGGCGATGTTGCGGTCGCGCAGAGTGTGGGTGAGGTGGTCGATGTCGACTGCCTTCGAGTCCGTCATGGTCCGACGTTAGCGAAGAACTGGACGCCGGGGTGTCCGACTGGACCCGAGCCGTCGCACAATGGTAAGGCGATTTGGTCTTCGGGGGTGCGATGCCTACACTAGAGCGGTTGCCCGGGCTTCGTCGTGCCTGCACGCGAGTCCTTGCAATACAGAACGCAACCTCGAGTTCTCCGTACGTCAGCATCGAAATGCGGAAGCTCGAAACACCTGGCAGTGCAGCGATGCATTGCTTGGAGCGCAACCCCTGACCGGCAACAGTCGGTCAGGACATGTTCACTTCGTTGTAGGCCCACGATGTGACGAGCCAGGCCCGCCGGGTTTTCGAGAATCCAGGGGCACCAGCTCGCGCGTGCTGCATGGGAACCGCTGCGAGAAAGGTGCACAGGTCACACCATGACGATGACCGATCCAATTGCAGACTTCTTGACCCGTCTGCGCAACGCCAATTCGGCGTACCACGACGAGGTGAAGCTTCCCCACTCGAAGCTCAAGGCGAACATCGCCGAGATCCTCAAGCGCGAGGGCTACATCTCCGATTACCGCACGGAAGACGCCGAGGTGGGCAAGACCCTCATCGTCGATCTGAAGTACGGCCCGAGCCGTGAGCGCAGCCTCGCCGGCGTGCGACGCGTCTCCAAGCCCGGTCTCCGGGTATACGCAAAATCCACCAATCTGCCCAAGGTTCTCGGCGGCCTGGGCGTGGCGATCATCTCCACGTCCACAGGTCTGCTCACGGAGCGTCAGGCGGCCAAGCAGGGTGTGGGCGGAGAAGTCCTCGCCTACGTCTGGTAGGGGAGGCCACCACCATGTCACGTATTGGAAAATTGCCGGTACCAGTCCCCGCTGGAGTCGATATCACCATCGACGGCCAGAACGTTGCGGTCAAGGGCCCCAAGGGTGCCCTGAGCCTGACGGTCGCCGAGCCCATCCAGATCGCTCGCGCCGACGACGGCACCATCGCCGTCACGCGGCCCGATGACGAGCGCAAGAGCCGTGCACTGCACGGACTCTCGCGCACTCTCGTCGCGAACCTCATCACCGGTGTCACCAACGGTTACACCAACAAGATGGAGATTCACGGCGTCGGTTACCGCGTCGTACTCAAGGGCAAGGACCTCGAGTTCGCACTCGGTTACAGCCATCCCGTGCTGATCGAAGCACCCGAGGGCATCACGTTCACGGTCGAGTCGCCCACGCGATTCACCGTTGTCGGCATCGACAAGCAGAAGGTCGGTCAGATCTCTGCCAACATTCGTCGTCTGCGGCGTCCGGACCCGTACAAGGGCAAGGGCATCCGCTACGAGGGTGAAGTGATCCGCCGCAAGGTCGGAAAGACGGGTAAGTGATATGAGCCAGCAAACAGCAGACAAGGCGAACGTCGTCAAGCGCACTCCGCGTGGCACCGACGTCTCGACGAAGCGTCGCCTGTCGAAGGCACGTCGTCACTTCCGCCTTCGCAAGAAGATCTCCGGTACGCCCGAGCGTCCCCGCTTGGTCGTCAACCGGTCCTCGCGTCACATCCACGTGCAGTTGATCGACGATCTCGCCGGCCACACGCTGGCCAGCGCGTCGAGCATCGAAGCCGATGTGCGCGCCTCGAGGGCGACAAGAAGGCCGTCAGCGCGAAGGTCGGCGAGCTCATCGCCAGCCGCGCGAAGGCAGCCGGCGT
>NZ_BAOX01000236.1:0-7730 GCF_000813105.1 Rhodococcus sp. BS-15
TCCGCGGCCTCCGGGCCACTGATCCTGGCCTCGGAGCCTGCGTGCTGGCCGGGCTCGTCTCCTTCGCGTCTCCGTGCGTGGTGCCCCTGGTGCCCGGATACCTCTCGTACCTCGCCGGAGTCGTCGGGGCCGACGCCCCGGCCGTCAGCGCCGACGAAGCGGCTGTGAAGACGAAGGTGCGCAGCGGCCGGTTGCGCGTGGCCGGAGCGGCGGGTCTGTTCGTCCTCGGATTCACCGTCGTGTTCGTCCTCGCCACCGCATCGGTGTTCGGAGCGATCTCCGTGCTGGCGATCAACCGCGAACTGCTCATGCGGATCGGCGGCGTCGTCACCATCGCCATGGGCCTGGTGTTCGTCGGACTGATCCCGGCCCTGCAGCGCGATGTGCGCTTCGAGCCGAGGCAGATCGGTTCACTGGCCGGAGCTCCGCTGCTCGGCGGCGTCTTCGCACTCGGATGGACTCCATGCCTGGGGCCGACGCTCGCAGGCGTCATCTCTTTGGCCGCAGGTACCGACGGTACGACGGCAGCGCGCGGCGTCGTCCTCATCGTGGCGTACTGCCTCGGTCTCGGCTTACCGTTCGTGATCCTCGCGTTCGGTTCGGTCAGCGCGCTGCGCGGCGTCGGCTGGCTACGTACACATGCACGACAGATACAGGTGTTCGGCGGAATCATGTTGACAGCAGTAGGAATCGCACTGGTCACCGGTGCCTGGGATCAGTTCGTCGGTTGGGTGCGCGACGCCTTCGTCTCCGATGTGGTGTTGCCGATATGACCGCCGACCTCGAAGAGCGCACCGGGACTCCTCGCAAGCAGTCTCCGCTCGGCCGGGCAGCGGCCCTGGTCCGCAACACCTGGCGCGGCCTGACCAGCATGCGAACCGCGCTGGTGCTGCTGTTCCTGCTGGCCTTCGCCGCGGTCCCCGGTGCCCTGGTGCCGCAGCGCAGCCTCAACGCGGGCAAGGTCGACGAGTACATCGCCAACCGCCCGACCCTCGGCCCGATCATGGACAGGCTCGAACTGTTCGACGTCTTCGGCAGCTTCTGGTTCACCGCGATCTACGCGCTGCTGTTCGTCTCGCTGATCGGCTGCATCCTGCCGCGCTGCATCGAGCACGCGAAGCAGTTGCGCACCAAGCCCGTTCGCGCGCCCCGCAACCTCTCCCGCCTGCCGCACCACAGCCGCTACGAGGTCGACGGAACGCCGGAGGAGATGGCGGCGCAGGTGCGCACCCAGTTGCGCGGCTGGCGCGTCGCCCAGCGAAGCGAGGACGGCGGAGCCGTGACGCTGTCGGCGGAGAAGGGCTACGTTCGCGAACTCGGCAACCTCGTCTTCCACCTCTCGCTCGTCGGACTGCTCGCCGCCATCGCCATGGGCAAGCTGCTCGGCTACGAGGGCAACCGCATCGTGATCGCCGACGACGGCCCAGGGTTCTGCACCTCGACTCCGGCCAACTACGACTCGTTCCGCGCAGGCAACCTCGTCGACGGCACCGACCTCGAACCACTGTGCGTGCGCGTCAAGGACTTCACAGCCGACTACCTCGACACCGGCCAGGCCGAGATGTTCACCTCCAACATCGAGTATCAGGCAGGCCAGGATCTCGCGAACAACGTCTGGCGCGACGACCAACTGCAGGTCAACCACCCGTTGCGCGTCGCAGGCGACCGCGTCTACCTGCAGGGCCACGGCTACGCACCCACCTTCACCGTGACGTTCCCGAACGGGGAAACCCGCACCGACACCATCCAATGGCAGCCGACGGACGCCACGACCTTCCTCTCCAGCGGAGTGCTACGCGTCGACCCGCCCGGCGGCCTGTATCCCGACCCCCTGGATCGGCGGAAGAACCAGATCGCCATCGAGGGACTGTTCGCGCCGACGGCGTCGTTCCACGGCAGCCTGCTGTCGTCGAGCTTCCCCGCCATGAACGACCCCGCCGTCGCCATCGACATCTACAAGGGCGACACCGGACTCGACACCGGACTGCCGCAGTCGATCTTCTCGCTCGATCAGGAAATGATCGCCCAGGGCAGGTTGGTCAAACAGGACCGCGTCAACCTGATGCCGGGAGAGTCCGCGACGCTCAGCGACGGAACGGTCGTCACGTTCGACGGAGCGGAAGAATTCGTCAACCTTCAGGTCTCGCACGACCCGGCTCAGACCTGGGTGCTCGTCTTCGCACTGACGATGATGGGCGGACTGCTCGTCTCACTGGTGATCAAGCGTCGCAGAATCTGGGTCCGGCTCACCGCCGACGCGCAGTCACGACGTACTGTAGTAGACCTCGGCGGACTTGCACGCACCGATCAGGCGGGGTGGGGCGAAGAGTTCGACCGCCTGTGCACCCGCCTGCTCGGCGACACCTCGAAACAGGAGAACTGACCGATGCCGATCAACGAGACCCTCTCGCAGTACAGCGACTGGTCCTTCGAATCAGCGTTCACCATCTACGTGCTCGCATTCGTCCTGCTCATCGCCCAGTACGCCTCTGCCAAGCGACGGCCGTCCAGGCCAAGGAACTCGTCGGTGCCGGTGCCCCCGTTGCCGACAGCCGACCGGGTCGCGTCGCCGAAACGCCGAAGCGACCGCTCTCCGATCGACTCGCAGGCATGGGCTTCGCACTGCTCGCCCCTGCCCTCGCCCTGCACGTCGCCTCGGTGGTGCTCCGCGGCTTCGCCACCCACCGATTCCCGCTCGGCAACATGTACGAGTTCGTCACCATGGCGACCGCAGCCGCTGCCCTCACCTCGGTGATCGTGCTGCGCAAGAAGACGATGCGCCCGATGCTCGTGTTCGTCCTCGCACCGATCATCGTGCTGATGTTCTTCGCCGCCACCAAGCTCTACGCCGACGCCGCACCGGTCGTCCCCGCGCTGCGCTCGTACTGGCTGCCCATCCACGTCACCATCGTCAGCGTCGGCAGTGGCATCCTGCTGGTCTCCGGTGTCGCGTCCCTGCTGTTCCTGCTGCGCATCAAGCAGCCCCTGGGAGAGGAAAGCGTCGGCTTCTGGGGCAAATTCGCCTCCAAGCTGCCCGACGCCCAGGCCCTCGACCGACTCGCCTACAAGACGACCATCGTCGCCTTCCCGCTCTTCGGGGCAGGCGTCATCCTCGGCGCGATCTGGGCCGAAGCCGCCTGGGGACGTTTCTGGGGCTGGGACCCCAAAGAGACGATGTCGTTCATCACCTGGATCATCTACGCCGCCTACCTGCACGCCCGCGCCACCTCCGGATGGCGCAACACCCGCGCCGCCTGGATCAACATCGCCGGATTCACCGCCATGCTCTTCAACCTCTTCATCATCAACATGGTGGTCTCGGGACTGCACAGCTACGCGGGACTGAACTGATCTTCGGTCGTTCCGCAGGCTCCACTCCTGAATCTTCTGGTCGTTCCGCAGGCTCCACTCCTGCCGTCCAGCTGGTAGCGTCCGATCCGGCTCGATGGGGGACACATCCGAGCTCGGATCTTCGATGTGGGACGCAAACTGGGGGGAATCGGTCATGGCCGATCGGCACGAGAACAACTGGCAACCCGTCCGGCCACTGGACGACGACGTGCCGGAAGAACACGTAGCGCCGCCCACTGAATCCGAGCCGGTCGTTGTCGCAGCGGCGACCGAGGCCACACCCGCACCGCCGCGGGAGCCCTTTCGATCGACCCCCATCACCATGCCGCCCGAAAGCATCGACAGCCCGCCCGCGCCGCAGCCCGAGGCGGTGCCCATACCGACACCGGTTTCTGCGCCGCGCCCTACCCAACCGAAGGACGGGTCTGGACCGATAGAAGGCGAAGATGCCGTGGTCGCCGCGAACCCTGCCGCGCTGGACAAGACCGCAACGACGCCACCCGTCGAACCGTCTGAGACTCCTGTGGCGTCGACCGTGAAGCCAACTCCTTCACACACGCCGCCCGTCGCATCGGGACCGCCTTCGCCTCGGAACCACGTGCCTCAGAATCCGGTGTCTCAGAATCCGGTGCCTCAGAACTGGGCCCCGCAGAACGACTGGGCCCCGCAGAACCACTGGGCTCCGCAGAATTTCGGTGGGCCGCAGAATCAGGCTGGGCAGCAGAACTATTGGGCTCCGCAGAATCAAGGCGGCCCGCATGGGCAGTTGGCGCCGGAGGGCCAATGGAATCCCCAGAATCAGTGGAACGCCCAGAATCAGTGGGGGCCTCAGCCCGGCCAATGGCCCCAGCCGCAGCATCAGACTCAGCCGCATCAGAATCTGCCGCATCCCAGTCAGCCCCAGCAGCTCAGGCAAGGCGCTGTGGACGCGTTGGTTGTCGCGCCGGGAGCGGTACCGGCCATTGACCCGAGTCGGTCGGGGGAGCAGCCGGTGTCGTCGCTCGATCTCGGCAGTTCGTTGCTCGTC
The DNA here is from genome assembly GCF_000813105.1 of Rhodococcus sp. BS-15. Lineage (NCBI taxonomy): Bacteria > Bacillati > Actinomycetota > Actinomycetes > Mycobacteriales > Nocardiaceae > Rhodococcus > Rhodococcus sp. BS-15. Next base: position 4,379 of record NZ_BAOX01000236.1, read on the forward strand.
CGATCAGGGAATGTGCCGCCGGTGGCAGGGTGGCGTCGGGCGCTGTATCTGATGTCGGGCGGTCGTGTGGATGTCGGTAACAGTGCCGCCCAGCAGCGCCGCCTGGTTTTGACCGCGCAGGTGGACCGTCCTCTCGTCGGGTGCCATCGCGTCGCAGTGCTGTCGCTGAAGGGGGGCGTCGGCAAGACCACGACGACGGCCACCCTCGGCTCGACGTTCGCCGAGATTCGAGGTGATCGGGTGATCGCGATCGATGCCAACCCCGATCGCGGAACGCTGGGGCAGAAGGTGCCGCCCGAGACGACTGCCACCGTTCGTAATTTGTTGCGCGACATAGAGTCTCTGGACCGCTACAGCGACGTCAGGGCCTACACGTCGCAGAACGCGCATCGACTGGAGGTGTTGGCATCCGATTCGGATCCGGCGGCGTCGGAGGCATTCAGCGGTGAGGATTACGATCGCGCGGTATCGCTGTTGGAGAAGTTCTACAGCATCGTCATCACGGACTGCGGCACCGGTCTGATGCACTCGGCCATGGAGAGCATTCTCGAGGGAGCCGACACGCTGGTGGTAGTCAGTTCGGGGTCGGTGGACGGCGTGCGGAGCGCGTCGGCAACCTTGGATTGGCTCGATGCACACGGCTACCGCGAGCTGGTCGCCACATCGGTTGCGGTGGTCAACGGGGTTCGGCCCCGAGCCGGAAAGGTCGACCTGCAGAAAGTTGTCGAACACTTCGAGCAACGGTGCGCCCGTGTTCGGACCATCCCGTTCGACCCGCATCTCGAGGAGGGGGCGGAAATCGAACTCGATCGTCTTCGTGGGCGCACGCGAAAGGCACTGTTGGAAGTCGCGGCGGCGGTAGCGGCAGGATTCCCTGACGCACCCACCGCTGCCCACCGCAACTGAGAACTACCGGACCCTATTCGCTGGGTTCGGTACCGGCCTCGGTCCCGTCTTTCCCTCCGCGGCGAGCTTCACGGTTGATTCGCCACAGAAAATCGGGATCGTCATCGGGTCCGACAGTGCGGGTGGGTGGAGCCTGCGTGCTGGGTCCGAATGCCTTCCAGAACAGCACGATGACTGCCACCAAGCCGATCAACGCCAATAGATAGATCACGACGCACCTCCTACTACGAGGGTAGCCGTGATGCAACCGCCTCCGCACCCGTCGAGCGACGAAGATTCCTGAGAATGTTCGATGAGTTCGTACGGGTGCGGATACTGCGGATGGATTGCTCTCGGGGACTCGCGAATCAGCGGTGTGCGCCGGCTTCCGTCGTCAGAGAGGTCAGCAGTTGCATGACCTCGGTCTCGCGGAATCGACGGTGCCCGCCCGGAGTGCGGAGCGATCCGAGGCGGCCGGCGTGTGCCCAGCGTGTCACTGTCTTGGGGTCGACGTGAAAAAGCGCGGCTACCTGACCCGGTGTGAGAAGTGAGTCCTGAGCCTTGTGGAATGTGGGTGCGCTCATCTGTCGTGTCCTCCTACGATGCGGTTGGGCGCATGTGCGTCGAACCGGAGATATCGGTCTACTGCGTTCGATCCCCATGGTTGCACTCGAACCCCTAGGTACTCGACTGATACAAGGTTGGTAAAGGGGAGGTAATGGACAAATCGGTCATGCTGGGGGTGGGTCGAAGTGCCCGCCGAGCCCGGTAGATTGGGACCCGTGAGCGACGCGACGAATGCAGAGAGCAACGATCCCACCAGCGAAAACGCCGCGCCAGGTAGGTCGGCGAAGAAGTCCCTCGCCGTCAACCTCGGTGTCTACACCTTCGCGCGATTGGCGCTCGTCGTCGTGATCGCGGCCGTCATCGTCGCGTCGGTTTACTCTTCGGTGTCGAGGTCCCGGTACTCGTGGCCGCGATTTTCTCGGTGCTGATCTCGCTACCGCTGTCGCTGCTCCTGTTCAAGAACATGCGTATTCGCGTCAACGAGTCCATCGCAGCTGTCGACGAGGACAGGCGCGCCGCGCGCGCGGACCTGCAGTCGAAGCTGCGCGGTGAAGACGGCAAGAAATGACCAGGTCGGTCGATCACTCGGGATCCCGGGCATGGGTCGACAATGCGGTCCGGTTGATCGAGGCCGATTCCCAACGCAGCGCCGACACGCACTTGCTGCGATACCCGCTCCCCGCTGCCTGGGGAATCTCGCTGTACCTCAAAGACGAGTCGACGCACATCACCGGCAGCCTGAAGCACCGGCTGGCTCGGTCGCTCTTCTTGTACGCAATCTGCAACGGCTGGGTCACCGAACGCACCACGGTGATCGAGGCCTCGTCGGGCTCCACTGCCGTCAGTGAAGCGTATTTCGCCGGATTGCTCGGATTGAAATTCGTCGCCGTGATGCCACGGAGCACCAGCCCGGCCAAGATTGCTCTCATCGAGTCCCACGGCGGGAGATGTCACTTCGTCGATCAACCCGGCGAGATGTACACCGAAGCGCATCGACTCGCGGCCGAGCCCGACAGTCATTACATGGACCAGTTCACGCACGCCGAACGAGCCACCGACTGGCGCGGAAACAACAACATCGCCGAGTCCATCTTCGACCAGCTGCGGCTCGAGGAATGTCCCATTCCCGACTGGGTGGTCGTCGGTGCAGGGACCGGTGGAACCAGCGCCACCATCGGCCGCTACATCCGATATCGCAGGCACGCAACGCAATTGGCAGTGGTGGACCCCGAGAATTCGGCGTTCATCGGCGGTTACGAGTCCGGAGACGCGGGCTACGAGACAGGGCTGTCCTCCCGCATCGAGGGCATCGGCCGACCGCGCGTCGAACCCTCGTTCGTCGGCCAGGTGATCGATCGAATGATTGCAGTGCCCGACGCCGCCTCCGTGGCCGCCGCACGATTCACCTCGGACGCACTCGGCAAACGAGTGGGCGGATCGACGGGCACCAACATCTGGGGTGCCTTCGGATTGATCGCGGAAATGATTGCCGCAGGCCGCAGCGGGAGCGTAGTGACACTGCTGTGCGACGGCGGAGATCGGTATTCGCAGACCTATTTCGACGACGCCTGGGTTTCGAACCAGGGAATGGATCTCGATGAACCGACCGCAGTGCTCGAACAGTTCATTCGTACCGGAGTGCTCTGAGGCGACCTACTTGCCCACCGCCATCGATGCCGCTGCAGTTGCAGCGGACACCGCGGCGACCGCCGGCCAGGCACCGATCTTCTTGGCCAGCGGGTGCGAGGCACCGAACGCGACGAGATAGGTCCCGAGCAAGGCACCGGCACGGGCCGAGCCCGAGGATTTCTGCCAGCGGGTCGTGCATGCCACGCCGACGGCTGCGAGCACCGCTCCGCCGAGCTGACGATTGTGTGACTGCCGGGCAACGGCGAAGCCG
>NZ_BAOX01000235.1:0-7765 GCF_000813105.1 Rhodococcus sp. BS-15
GCCGCCGCCGTCCCCCTCGTCCTCGACATCGGGTACATCGAGGCCGGCTCCTGGCGGGACACCGCCTGCACCGCCGACAGGCGGAACGGCTGCAGGCAGCCCGGCTGCAGGAGGAACGGCTGCAGGAGGCCCGTCGACCACCCCGGACGTCGGCGTGCGTGACGGCTGCGAGCGAGTCGACGACTGTTCCGACTCCGTGGTGGGTTCGTGGGTGGGTCGTGGGCGTCTCGACGACGAGGTGCTCGACGCTGCTGCTGTGGTCGAGGTCGCCGACGTGGTGGTGGACGACGTGGTGGATTCGGTGGTCGTCGAATCATCCACCGTGGTGGTGACATCGGTACTGGTGGGGGCGGGGTGATGGCACGCGTGCAGATTTCCGATACAGATCGGATACGCCGACGAGACGCCGGCCCCGGTGCCGATCATGACGCCACCGACCGTCGCGGCTCCCGCCGCCACTGTCAGCGCCGCGACACGCCACCTGGCCCCAATGCTCATTCGCTGTCCCCGATTGTCGTTCGTTTCGAGCCGGCAGCCAGGATCGGCACGCCACTGCATCGAGTATCGGCCTCGCCGGGCAGAAGTCGAATGCTCACGACGTGCTGTAGAGCAGCAACCGCGCCCGGACCCGGGCGTCGACGTCCACTGCACCGTGCCCGGAACGCATTAAGGCTTGATACAAACGCGCCCGGTACTGACTTTCGCTCAAACCGAAGCAGACGAAGATCTCCGAAGCATCCGCACCGCCGTACGGCTCCCAGCGAGCCGCGAACGTGATCAATGCTTCGTCGCGGTTGTCAGCCATCGAAGCGACCCGCATGCGTCTCCAACAGATCAGCGGGCGACGTACGGAAACGACTACCACCGAGCAGCGCGTGAGCTGTCCCGATCGTGCCGATTGCGGTCACTCCCGCCACGATCCCCAGCATCGGCTGGGCGAATATCCAACCCAACGCCGTGAATCCTGCGAGCAACGCTGCCACCACACCGACGACGGACACCGCCCGGAAGCTCGCGCTGTCGATAACAGCAAGATTCTCGGCTCTGCTCCATGCACTCGTCACCATGCCCCCGTCCTTCACATTCGACTAGCGAGCAGCGTACCCAAACTGCCCGAAGTCAGCAATTTTCTAGTTATCCATCCGGGGAGAGCGGCACCGCAGCAGCGGTCTGCCGACTGGACGGGCAGCACACGGAAACGCCCGCTTTTCGTACGCGAGCCGACGTTACGTTGCCTCACTCGACTCGCCCGCTGCCGTTCACCGAGACAATCGGTATCAACGCAGTTCAGATCGCACTTTTCGAAGCGGAGGCATACCTCCGCAGCGGACCACCCGCGACGCCGGCCGTACTCACCGGACTCCCGCGCCATCGGATCCGTCACGGCCGCCGACACCGATCGAGTGGAGTTGCGAGAATCACAATTGGTAACGGGAAAATAGCTGCGGCGATGGAGCAGACGTGAAAGCCGTATCGACACCCCACGCCTCGGTGCCCGTCGTCGCTCAGCGAAGAGAGGCGCGAAAAGTGCTGGCGGCAGTCCTGCTACTGCTGATCGTATCGGCTCTCACCGGAATAGGAACGACGCTCGACTCGTTCTCGGTACCCGACGTCGAGCAGTCGTGGACGACGGTGAGCGGACTGTTCGCGTCCATCGTCTTCTCGATCGTGGGTACGGTCGCGACCAGACCTGTGCACATCGGACGCGTGCAGCTCGACTCGACCGTCGTGTGGGCTGCGTTTGCAGGCCTGTTCGGCATCGCCTTCCAGGTGCACACGGCTCTCCGCATGAGCGCAGTTGCCTCGATACTCGTTCTCGCCGTGTACATCCGAACTATGCACCGAGCCTCGATCGCACGGGTTCAGTGTTCGGTACTGGCACTGGCCGTGGCCGGTTCGCTTGCCCTCGGTGAAGCCGCGAGTTCGCCGAGCGAGGTCATCGTCGCCCTCTTCTGCGTGGTCGCGTTCACCGAAGTACTGGGGTCGGCCGGAGCAAGTCTTCGCTCGGCGGCGTTGCGCGACCCACTGACGGGGGTGTTCAACCGCACGGGTGCCGAGCACGGGTTCGCCCGTCTCACAGCGCAACTGCGCCGAAGTACAGACCGCGTCGCGATCATTGCTTTCGACATCGACAACTTCAAGGATCTCAACGACAACTACGGGCATGCAGCCGGTGACCGGGCCCTTGCAGAGCTCGCTCTCTCGTGGTCCTCACGCGCGCCGTCGCGATCGATCCTCGGACGTGTGGGCGGCGACGAGTTCGTCCTCATCACCCCGATCTCGAACCACGCCGAGGCCAGGCAGTTGGCCGAAACCATGGTTGCCAGCCAATCGGTCTCTGCCTCTTACGGTTTGGCTGTCTCGACGCCCAAAGACAAACCGTTCGAGACTTTGCTGGCCGACGCCGATGCCGATCTGTATCGGTACAAGCGCCGACCGAACGGAGAGGTCGGGTCGCCGCGGAACTCGGCCGGACCCCACCGCCTCCCGTGCAGCGGGCCCAGTGTTCACTTCGGCCCGCAGTTGTGAATGCCCAGTGGCAGCGTGCGCTCGGCGCACACCGGGGAACACACGAGATCTCGGACGTCACCGCCCGCTTACGCGCACACGGCGTGACCGCGGATACCGTCCTTGCCGTGCTGTCCGACCCGAACCGTTTCCTGAACGCATTCGAGCACGATGGACCCGGGTGGACGCACCGGTACGGCGGGCCCGTCGGTGCCGCACTCATCGCGTCGGAACTTGCTCACTACCTCAGGAGCAGGCAGCGCGCAGCAGAGCGCCTCCGGCTCGACCTCATTGCCGAGATGGCTTCCAGCGTCGCTACGCGCCCCGACCACCGATGGGCACGGCCGGGACTTCACCTCGTCGATCCGGGGACGGACCCCGACGAAATACCCCTATCGGGGTCCACCTAGGGCGCTGCTCCTCGATCCGCGCTCGGGCCACCGGTCAGGTGAACCCGCGCAGCAGAGTGTCCACGGTCGCGTCGAGCAGATCCTCGGTCGGGACGCCGTCGAGCAGGTCGCCGGTGGCCAGCATCGCGAGTCCGTGCACGCTCGCGAAGGCAACGCGCGCGAGGATCTCGGGTGGAGCTCGGTGATCACACCGGCAGCGATGGCTTCGCTGAGCAATGCCTCGGTGGCGGTCATACTTTCGTGCGCAACGCTTTTCAGCTTCTCGCTGGCGTCGGGATGATGCTTGGTGCTGTACATGACGTCCAGCAACTCCGGGTGTTCGACGGCGAATCCGAGGTAGGCGCGAGCGACTGCACGGAACCGAGCCATCAGCTCACCGGGTCCCGTTGCCGCTGCGACCATCCGGCGGTTCAGTTCCTCGAAACCGTGCAGAGCCAGCGCATCCAACAGCGCTTGCTTGTCGCGGAAGTGACGCGCCGGGGCACCGTGACTGACGCCGACATCTCTGGCCAGCTGCCGAAGGGACAACGCATCGACTCCGCCGTGCGCGATGCTCCGTTCGGCCTCGTCGAGCAACACTTTACGCAGGTCACCGTGGTGGTAGCGCTCCGTTGCCATGAGCTCACCCTAGGCGATGTTGACGTTGACAACAATGCTGACACTGCCTACATTGGCTGCCATGACTTCCACAGCGCTCATCACCGGAGCAAGTTCGGGCCTCGGCGAGGAATTCGCCACCCGCTTCGCCGCACGCGGCGAGAACGTCGTCCTCGTGGCACGACGCACCGATCGGCTGAACACCCTGGCGCGGCGCATCGAAACCGAGCACGGCGTCACGGCCACCGTCGTGGCAATGGATCTTGGCGTCCCCGGCGTCGGCGAAGCTCTACGAACCACGTTGACAGACAGGGGAATCACTCCCACCACCCTCGTCAACAATGCAGGCTTCGGAACGCACGGAAGGTTCACCGACGAGGATCCCGAGCGCGTCGCCGCCGAGATCGCGCTGAACGTGAGCGCGCTGGTCGACCTGACGCACGCATTTCTGCCGAACCTCACCGGCGCGCTGATCAACATCGCAAGCACCGCTGCGTACCAACCACCCCCAACATGGCCGTCTACGGTGCAACGAAGGCCTTCGTCCTCAACTTCACCGAAGCGTTGGCCTTCGAGCACCGCGCGTCGTCGCTGAAGATTCTCGCGCTCTCCCCCGGCCCCACGCGCACCGAGTTCTTCGACGTCGTGGGGTCGAAAGACGCCGCGGTTGGCAACTTCCAGACCTCCGAGCAGGTGGTCTCGACGGCTATGCGCGCGTTGGATTCTCGCCGCACCCCCGCCAGCATCGTCTCCGGTTTGTCCAACAAGATCAGCGCCGGCGGTGTGCGTTTGGCCCCACGATCGTTGGCCGCGAAGATCAGTGGTCGCCTGCTGAAAGCCTGAGACCGGTCAACCGCGGGTACGACGCGAATCGATCACTCCCGTGTCGAATCCGGCCAGATGCAGTCCTCCGTGGAATCGGGCGTGTTCGATCTTCAGGCACCGATCCATGACGACGTTCAACCCCGCGGCCTCCCCGTCGCGTGCCACCTGCTCGTGCCACAATCCGAGCTGTAGCCAGATCGTCTTCGCCTGCGCTGCAATCGCTTCGGAGAGAACGTCGGGCAAGTCGTCGTTCTTGCGGAACACGTCGACCAGATCCGGTGGCTTCGGTAGATCGGCGAGCGTCGGGTACACGGGTGTGCCCTCGATGTCGGTGACCGTCGGATTGACGAGGAATATCTCGTAGTTGCTCGTCGAGGACAGATACCGATTGACGAAACAGCTTGCTCGCGAGGGGTTCTTCGACGCTCCGACGATCGCGACGGTCTTCGTCTCACGCAGGATGCGTTGCCGCTGCGGCGCGGTCGGGCCCTGCCAGGTGCGTTCGCTCATGACCGCGCCTTTCCTGTTGCCAGTGTCAGGGCCTGATCCAGGTCCCACACAATGTCCTCGACGTCTTCGAGTCCCACGCTGATGCGAATCAGCTCGGGACCGACACCTGCGCCGCGCAGTTGCTCGTCGCTCAGTTGTCGGTGGGTGGTGCTGCCCGGGTGGATCACCAGCGTCCGCACGTCACCGATATTGGCGACGTGGCTGGCGACCTGGACGCTCTCGACGAACGTCTGCCCGGCCTCGCGGCCGCCGTCGATTCCGAAGGCAAACACCGCCCCGGGACCGGCGGGAAGATACTTCCGAGACCGGTCGTGATGCGGGTGACCCTGCAGCCCAGCCCATCTCACATAGTCGATACGAGAATCACCGTCGAGCCATTCGGCGACCGCGCGGGCATTGGCGACGTGCGCATCCATGCGTTGCGGCAACGTTTCCACCCCCTGGATCAACGTGAATGCCGATTGCGGAGCCAATGCGCCGCCGATGTCGCGCAACTGTTCGCTGCGCAGCTTCGTCAGAAAGCCGTACTCGCCGAAATTCCCCCACCACGACAGCCCGCCGTACGAGGCCACCGGTTCCGTCATCTGCGGGAATTTACCCGAGCCCCAATCGAATCGCCCGGATTCGACCACCACTCCCCCGAGCGTCGATCCGTGACCACCGAGGAACTTGGTGGCCGAGTGGATCACGATGTCGGCACCGAATTCGATGGGCCGACTCAGCCAGGGCGTCGCCATCGTCGCGTCGATCACCAACGGAATTCCGTGTTCGTGCGCGACGGCGGCCAGACCCTCGAGGTCGGCGATCTCCCCCGACGGATTGCCGATGATCTCGGCGTAGATCAGCTTGGTCGAATCCGTCACCGCTGCTGCGTAATCGGAGGGATCGGTGCCAGGGACGAACGTGGTCTCGACGCCGAAGCGGCGCAGCGTCACGTCGAGCTGGGTCACCGTGCCGCCGTAGAGCCCGGCCGCGGCAACGATGTGGTCTCCGGTGCCCGCGAGCGCAGCGAACACTGCGAACTCGGCCGCCAACCCACTGGCGAACGCAACCGCCCCGATGCCGCCTTCGAGGCTCGCGATGCGCTCCTCGAAGGCGGCGACGGTGGGGTTGCCGATGTGGCTGTAGACGTTGCCGTACTTCTGCAGAGCGAACAGATCGCCTGCGTCCGCGGAATTCTCGAACACGTAGCTCGCAGTCTGATAGATAGGCACCGCACGCGAACCGGTGGCAGGATCGGGTCTCGCTCCGGCGTGAATTGCTCTGGTACGCAGGCCGAATGTCCGTTCGCTCATGACGTCAGGCCGTCTCGAGAACGGTGTGGATCGGGGTGGGATTGCGCGTCAGATCCAGCACGGGGCAGTGATCGTCAACGGCCTTCTGCAGCTCCTCGTACCGCTCCCGTGACTCGGGACCGGTGACGGTCACGACGACGCGCACCTCACCGAACCCGGGACGAACGTTGTCGTCGAAACCGAAGAATCCACGAACGTCGAGGTCACCCTCGGCCTTGGCCTTGATGTCGTCGACGACGATACCGAGCTTCTCGGCCCAGACGCGGTAGGTAACTACCTGGCAGGACAGCAGCGACGCCAGGTAGTACTCGACCGGGTTGGCGGCCTTGTTCTCACCGCCGAGGGCAGGCGGCTCGTCGACCTCGACGCTGAACTTGCCCAGGGTGACGGTGCTGGCGACGGCATCGTGCGCGGTGGCAGAGGCCCGGAAAACCGCCTGGGCGTTCTTCGCGTCGGCCTGCACGGCATCGTCGGTGGCAGCGATGACGCCGCCGATGTGGGACACAGATGTGGTCATGAAAAATCCTGTTCGATTCGAGGGTTGCCGGAACTACCCGAGGAGCGCGAAATGCTCGTCGGGGATGGGTTCGATCGACAGTTACGAACAGGAAGAGGTGCAGACGAGACCGAAGTCGATGGTGCGACGACGCACGAGCCTTCTGGCTGCGTCGGTCACGTGTGTCTCGGTCACGATGCCGACAATAGCTTACGCAAACTGATCCGCGCCGACATCGGTCTCGTCGTCGGTGATCGCCGCGACGATACGTGCCGCCACCGCCTCCGGCGTCAGGCCCTGCGGTAGTTTCGGAGCCTGCCCGGCGATCGGCCGCGTCGCAAGACCCGTCTCGGTGTGCGGCGGGCGCACGTCCACGATTCTGATCTTCGACTTACGTGCCTCTGTACGAACACTTTTCAGCAGTGCACTCACCGCGGCCTTGCTCGCCGAGTAGGCACCCATGTTCGGCATCGGCTTGTCGGCCACGACGGCGCTGATGTTGAGCACGAACCCGCCCTGGTCCAGGGTGGTCAGCGCTTCTCGAAGCACCCGCAGCGGCGCGAGATAGTTGAGCAGCAACAGCTCGTCGACGGTGTCGTCGTCCACTTCGGTCACCGGCCCGAACGCCACGACACCCGCGGCGATGACGATCCCGTCCAGTCCGCCGTGGTGTTCGACGGCCTCCGCAATCACCGATCGAGCCGAATCCGGCAGCGTCAGATCGGCATTCACCGAGTGATGATCCGACTCGATGCTCCGGCCGCTCACGGTCAACCGCGCACCGGCTTTCGCGAGCTGCTCGACGACCGGACCGCCGAGACCGCCACTGGCACCGAATACGAGAATGCGTGCGCCGTCGAGTGTGGTCATCCCTCGACGTTAACCGCCGCCTCGCGCCCTCGCTGACGTCTAGCCCAACAGCTTCTTCTGGACCTTCCCCATTGCGTTGCGCGGAAGGGAGTCGACGACGCGAATCTCACGGGGCCGTTTGTGAATCGACAGCTCGGTGGCCACCAGATCGATCAGCACTCGATCCTCCACATCGGTGCCGACGACGAACGCCACGATGCGCTGGCCCAGATCGTCGTCGGGCACACCGACCACGGCCACCTCGTCGACGCTCG
>NZ_BAOX01000234.1:0-7781 GCF_000813105.1 Rhodococcus sp. BS-15
CAGGAGTGGAGCCTGCAGGAACGACTTTGTTCGAGCAGTGTGGAGCCTGCCGAACGACGTGGTTCGGGCAGTGCGGAGCGTGCAGGAACGGATGAGAGTGTCGTTTCTGCGTTGGGGACGAATGTAACAAATCGGCATCGGCGGCAGGCCCGTCGGCCGGAAGTTCGTGAAAAGTCACCAGCGCGAGTCGGTCTGCTCTCGCATTCCGACTCGCGGTCAGGTGCCTTCCGGCTTTTCCGGGGGCTTGGGCGGTTCCGGGGCGGGTACGACCGCGAGGATCGCTCGCTCGAGGTCTTCGCGGACCGCCCTGCTGTCTGCTCCCGCCAAGTCGATGCAGAAGGAGTCGACCACCGAGCTGCCCAGGGTCGAGACGCGGGCCCACCGGATGTCCGATCCCTGCTGCTCGATTGCACTGGCCAATCGGCAGAGCAGACCGAGCCGGTCCTCTGCTCGTAGTTCGAGTACTACCTGACCTGGTTCGTTGTCGTCGAACCACAGCACGCGAGGCGGAGCTTGAGCGTAGAGAACCGGGACTGCCGAATCCTCTGCGTCGTCCTCGACGGCTTCGGCTCTGGCATCGCGTTCCTTGGCGTCGAGCACGGCGACGAGGTCGAGTTCGCCAGCCTGAGCCCGGATTATTTCCTGCCGCAGCAGACCGGCCTGTGGCGGGGCTCCGAACAGCGGCGCGACGTCGAACGAGTTGATCGCCGACCCCTCGTGACTGCCGAGGGAGGCCGAGAGCACACGCAGCGAATGCAGTGCGAGTACTCCCGCGGCGTCGGAGAGCAGCCCGGGCGTGTCGGGGGCGATGACGGTGACGACGAAGGTGTGCAGCCCGTCGGTCGGCGCGATGTCGACGTGGACGCCTCCCCGCGCTGCGAGTTCGATGTGTGCCGGGTCGAGTGGATCCGGGGAGGGAAGGCTCTCTCCCGCCATCACCAATCGACAGCGACGCACGAGCTCACGGATGAGCGAGGCCTTCCAATCGCCCCACACCCCGGGGCCGGTGGCGAGCGAGTCCGCCTCTGCCAGTGCGTGAAGCAGCTCGAGGAGAATGGTGTCGGCACCGAGGGCGTCGACGACGGTTTGCACGGTTGCGGGGTCGTCGAGGTCGCGTCTGGTGGCGGTCTCCGGCAGCAGCAGGTGGTATCTCACCATCGCCGTCAGCAGTGCCACGTCGGACGGCCACAGTCCGAGCCTGTTGCCGATCTGGATGGCCAGATCGGCGCCGACGACGCTGTGGTCGCCGCCGCGTCCTTTGCCGATGTCGTGTATCAGCGCGCCGAGCACCAACAGGTCCGGGCGCGCAACTCGGGTGGTCAATGCGCTTGCGTAGGCGGCAGTTTCGACCAGATGACGATCGACTGTCCACGTGTGCACGGCGTCTCGCGGCGGTAGATCGCGTACCGCGCCCCACTCAGGAATGAGCCTGCCCCACAGTCCGGTTCGGTCGAGCGCTTCGATGGCCGAAATGGCTTTGCGACCCGATCCGAGCAACACGAGCAGATCGTTGAGGGCTTCCTTGGGCCACGGCTCCCGAAGCTCGGGCGCACTGTCGGACAGCCGGTTCAAGGTCGAGGCAGACATCGGCATGCCGGTCTGCGCCGAGGCAGCGGCGACGCGCATGATCAGGCCGGGGTCCTTGTTCGGTCGAGCGTCGCGGGCGAGAACGACCTCGCCGCCGTGTTCGACGACACCTTCGTCCAGTGGCCGCCGGACCGGAACTCGACGCAGTCGCGAAAGGCCACGTCTGGGAAGCGAATTGCCGGCAGTGCGCAGCCCGACGTCGACCGAGTAGCTGATGGTGCGGGCCGAATCGCTCAGTACGCGAGCGAGATCGAAGCGGTCACCGATTCGCAGCGCGGCCCCGATCTCGTCGGCATCCTGTGCCCGCAGTTGATCTCGTGCTCGACCGGCGACGCGGTGCAGTTCGGTGCGCACGTCCAACAGACGGCCGTGCGCGAACGCCAAACCGCCACCGGGCGATTCGGGTCCGAGCCCGGGCATACCGTCGGTCAACTGCGCAATGGAGAGAGCGTCGAGCAACTGGACGTCGCGCAGTCCCCCGCGGCCGCTCTTGAGATCGGGTTCGGCGCGGTGTGCGATCTCACCGCTGCGCGACCACCGCCCGCGGGTCTGCTCGATCAGCTCGTCGAAACGCCCTCGAATACCGTTGCGCCACTGGCGACGTACGCCGCCGATGAGGAGATTGCTCAATTCGACGTCACCGGCGATGTGACGCGCCTCCAGCATTCCGAGCGATGCCGTCATGTCGGCTGCAGCGACCTGCAGAGCCTGCGGCACCGTTCGCACGCTGTGGTCGAGCTTGATGTGTGCGTCCCACAGCGGGTACCAGAGCTTGTCGGCGACATCGGAGACGATGCGTGGGTCGAGATCGTCGTGCAGCAGTATCAGGTCCAGATCCGAATACGGCAGCAGTTCACGACGAGCGAGACCGCCGACGGCGACGATCGCGAAACCGGAGTCCGGTTTGATCCCGAGCTCGGCACCTTTGGTGGTCAGCCAGAACTCGTGGAGATCGACCAGAGCCTGCCGCAGCGAGGGTGCATCGAGGCGACGATTGCGTGTTCCGCCGTCGAGTAGTTGTTTTCTGGCCCGAGCGAGATCTGCTGCAGCATCGCTCGTGCCCTTCGATGCGGAGCCCGTGGAGACCGAAGGCCCCGACCCTGACGCTTTCGCGCCAGAACCGGGGCCCACGGCCCGAGACCCTTTGGGGTCAGAGTGCATCAGCGCCACGTTCTCCGGTGCGCACTCGGATGACCGAGTCGACCGGGGAAACCCAGACCTTGCCGTCACCGATCTTGCCCGTGCGAGCGGCCTCGACGATGACCTCGACGACCTTCTCCACAGCGGCGTCGTCGACGACTACCTCGACACGGACCTTCGGGACGAAGTCGACCGAGTACTCAGCACCTCGGTACACCTCGGTGTGGCCCTTCTGGCGGCCGTAACCCTGAACTTCACTGACTGTCATTCCGAGTACGCCGGCCTGCTCCAGCCCCGTCTTGACGTCCTCCAGGGTGAACGGTTTGACGATTGCCGTGATCAGCTTCATTTTTGCTTCCCTTCACAAGACCTCGAGTGCCCGTTGTCGTACGGTGCAGCGTTCACGTCTATCTCTACCTTGTCAGGCGAAATCATATGCAGTCTCGGCGTGCTCGGCTTCGTCGATGCCGTTGGCCTCCTCCTCGTCCGATACGCGCCAGCCGAGAGGCTTGAGCGCAAACGCGACGACCGCGGTGACGATGGCGGTGAAGACCAGGGCGAACAGTGCGATGACGATCTGCACGACGAGCTGCTTGTAGTCGCCGCCGTAGAACAGGCCGGTCTCGGATGCGAGGAAGCCGATTCCGATCGTTCCCCACAGGCCTGCGACGAGGTGAACGCCCACGACGTCGAGCGAGTCGTCGTAGCCGAACTTGAACTTCAGTCCGACAGCAAGTGCGGAGAGCACACCGGCGATGACGCCGAGGATCATGGCACCGACCGGCGTGAGCGTGCCTGCGGCCGGGGTGATGGCGACCAGACCTGCGACGATGCCCGAGGCAGCGCCGAGGCTCGTGGCGTGTCCGTCACGAATGCGCTCGGTGATGAGCCAGCCCACGATCGCGGCTGCCGTGGCTGCGGTGGTGTTGACCCAGGCCACACCGGCGATGCCGTCGGCGGCGAAGGCGGAACCTGCGTTGAACCCGAACCAGCCGAACCAGAGCAGGGCTGCGCCGAGCATGACGAACGGGAGGTTGTGCGGGCGGTAGGCGACCTTGCCGAAGCCGGCGCGCTTGCCGATGATGATCGCCAGAATCAGGCCTGCGATACCGGCGTTGATGTGCACCACGGTGCCACCTGCGAAGTCGATCGGAGCGACGCTGGCGACGAGTCCACCGTCACCGTCGTCGGTGGTTCCGAAGATCATTGCCGCCAGGCCGTTCTCGGATCCGGAGAGCAGTCCGCCACCCCAGACCATGTGGGCCATCGGGAAGTAGGCGAGGGTGACCCAGATGCCGGAGAAGGCGAGCCAGGTGCCGTACTTGACGCGACCGGCGATCGAGCCGCTGATCAGTGCCACCGTGATGATGGCGAAGGTGACCTGGAATGCCACATCGATGATGTTGGCGTAGCCCCAAGCGCCGACGATGTAGTTACCGTCCGCATCGGTGATCGAATCCTTGAGTCCGAAGAACTCGAACGGGTTGGCGAAGACACCGCCGATGTCCTGGGTTCCGTAGGACATGGACCAGCCCCACAGGAAATAGATGATCGAGACGACAGCCATCGCTCCGAACGACATCATCATCATGTTCAACACGGACTTCGACTGCGACATACCGCCGTAGAAGAACGCCAAGCCCGGCGTCATCAGCAGTACCAGCGATGCTGCCATCAGCATCCACGCGGCGTTGCCGGAGTTGGCCAACATATCCTCGGGACTCACGTACACCCTCCATTCTCCTGCACACCGGTTGGCGCGCCGTTACGCAAGAAGAGTGGTTTCACGAGGTTTCATCCGTGACACTCGCGTGTTTCGGATATGTGAACGCATGACCGAATTCTGTTGCAAAAAGGTTTCGTGCTGGCGTTTGTGCTTTTGCCCCGGTTTGCGAACTACTCGAGAGTCAGCATCAGCCGAGCAGTGCGTCGACGAAAGCCCCGGGCTCGAACGGTGCCAGATCGTCGGCACCTTCACCGAGACCGACGAGCTTGACGGGCACTCCGAGCTCACGCTGCACCTGAAAAACGATGCCACCCTTCGCGGTTCCGTCGAGCTTGGTCAGAACGACTCCCGTGATGTTCACGATCTCGGCGAAGACACGGGCCTGCGTCAGTCCGTTCTGGCCCACGGTTGCGTCGAGAACGAGCAGAACGTCGTCGACGTGGGCCCGCTTCTCGATGACTCGCTTGACCTTGCTCAGTTCGTCCATCAGACCCGATTTGGTGTGCAACCGTCCCGCGGTGTCGATCAGAACCACGTCGACGCCGTTCTCGATTCCCTTGCTCACCGCGTCGAAGGCGACAGCGGCCGGATCCGCGGCCTCCTTGCCGCGGACCACCTCGGCACCCACTCGCTCGGCCCAGGTCTGCAACTGATCGGCCGCAGCTGCGCGGAACGTGTCGGCGGCACCGAGCAACACCCGCCGCCCGTCCGCGACCAGCACGCGAGCCAGTTTGCCCGTGGTCGTCGTCTTGCCGGTGCCGTTGACTCCGACCACCAGCAACACAGCGGGTGCGCCGTCGTGGGGAAGAGCACGAATCGACCGGTCGAACTCGGGGTGCAGCTGCGCCACGAGGATCTCGCGCAGCAGAGCTCTGGCGTCGGCTTCGGTGCGAATACTGCGCGCCGCCATCTGCTCACGCAGCGTGCGCATGATCTCTGCGGTGGTCGCCGAACCGATATCGGCGATCAGCAGGGTGTCCTCGACCTCTTCCCACGAGTCCTCGTCCAGGTCACCGCCGCCGAGCAGGCCCAGCAGGCTCTTGCCCACCGCGGACTGAGATCGTGCAAGCCGGCCACGGAGACGGTCGAGCCGTCCCTCGGTCGGGTCGATGGTGTCCAAGCGGCGAGGCGCAGGAGCAACGGTGTCGGCTACCGGAGGCTCGGGCGCAACAGGCTCGGCGACGGTGACATCGGTCGCCGGGGCCTCGGGTTCGAGCACTTCCGGCTCGATCCAGACGGTCTCCGATTCGACCGGTTCAGGCGTGGGAACCACCGGCGGCGGCTCGACCGGAGTGGAGTCGACGGGGATGTTCTCGACCGGCTCGGCCTCGATCGGCTTCGGCTCGGCCGGCTTGGGGGCCTTCGGGACTACGGGCTCGGCCGTCGCCGTTCCCTGACTGAAGGAGAAACCGCTGCCCGCGGTGTAGCCACCGGATCTGTCCTTGGCAGCCGCGTCCTCGATTCGCGGTGCCTCGTCCGACTTGAGGGACACTCTCCGGCGACGGGAAAGCACCAGCCGACGACGAGGACGACGAGCAGGACGGCAGCGATCGCCGCGACGATGATCCACGCTTGGTTACTCACGTAGAACATCCTCTCAGGCGATCGCGGCAGATCGTCACCGGTGGTGCACCGACCGTGAAAAATGCGCTTCCCGCCCGGGAGTCGGTGTCGATAGCATTCACGGTCATGGAGTGGACCACGGTGCGCGACGCCGCAGAACTGACCGAGATATTCGGCGAGCCGAGCTTTCGAGCCGCCAACAAGGACCGACGCGCGCTGCACCCACTGGACGTGCAGTGGCTCGCTGCATCACCGTTCTGCCTCCTCGGGACCTCCGACGCGAGCGGGCGATGCGACGTCTCTCCCAAGGGCGATCCGCCCGGCAGTCTGGTGCACGTCCTCGACGACGCCACGATCGCTCTCGCCGAGCGGCCGGGCAACCGCCGGATGGACGGCTATCGCAACATTCTCGAGAACCCGTTCGTCGGCTGAACTTCTTCGTACCCGGCCGCGGCGACACCCTCCGCATCAACGGTCGAGCCTCCCTGGTCACCGACGCCCCGTTCTTCGACGAGCTCCGAGTCAAGGGTCATCGCCCGATCATGTGCCTCGTCGTCGACATCGAGGAGGTGTTCCACCACTGTGCGAAGGCGTTCATGCGATCCAAGCTGTGGCAGCCCGAGACCTGGGATGCCGATGCCCTCCCCGACGTCGCCGCGCTGACGAAGGCGTTGATTCCGCAGGCACCCGAGACGGTGGAGGAACTGCGCGAGTACTACGGGCCGTCCTACGCCGAGCAGCTCTACCCGCAGCAGTAGCCACGAAGGACGAATCTCAGGAGACGGTGTCGGGCTCGACGACAGGTGCCGCGCCCGACTCGGGCGTTTCCGGCTCGGCTGTTTCCGGCTCGGCTGTATCCGGCTGCAGTGCGTCCACTGCGACACGTTCTCGGTTCAACCGCTGCGAGATGACGGTGGTGATGCCGTCGCCGCGCATGCTGACGCCGTACAGCGCATCGGCCACTTCCATCGTCGGCTTCTGGTGGGTGATGACGATCAACTGCGACTTCTCGCGGAGCTGCTCGAACAGTCCGATCAGTCGACGCAGGTTGGTGTCGTCCAGTGCAGCCTCGACCTCGTCCATGACGTAGAACGGTGACGGTCGGGCGCGGAAGATGGCCACCAGCATGGCCACCGCGGTCAGCGACTTCTCGCCACCGGAGAGCAGCGAGAGCCGCTTGACCTTCTTGCCGGGCGGGCGTGCCTCGACCTCGATTCCGGTGGTGAGCATGTCCGACGGGTCGGTCAGGATCAGTCGTCCTTCGCCGCCGGGAAAGAGCTTGGCGAACACTCCGGTGAATTCCCGTTCGACGTCGAGCCAGGCCTCGGTGAAGACCTGCAGAATCCGCTCGTCGACGTCGGCGACCACGCCGAGCAGATCCTTGCGCGCGGACTTGACGTCTTCGAGCTGAGTGGAAAGGAAGTTGTAGCGCTCCTCGAGGGCAGCGAACTCCTCGAGGGCCAGCGGGTTCACCTTGCCGAGGGTGGCGAGGTCACGCTCGGCGCGTTTGGCGCGCTGCTCCTGCGTGGCGCGGTCGAACGGCATCGGGGCCGGTGCCACCACCTGCTCGCCCCGCTCCTTTGCCGCCTCGTACTCGGCCATCTCGAGTTCGGTGGGCGGCAGGGCCACATCGGCCCGTACTCGGCCACCAGATCGTCGAGGCCGATGCCGTGCTGCTCCAGAATCGTCGTCTCGAGTTGTTCGATCCGCAGTGCGGCCTGTGCGCGGGCCACTTCGTCCCGGTGCACGGCGTCGGTGATCGACG